>CAIYTT010000133.1 GCA_903929195.1 uncultured Bacteroidota bacterium | reverse complement strand
TTTTTTTACTTAAATCCCAAATTTTAAAACCAATTGGAAAATTACCCTTTACATTATCAAATGTATTAGCTGGTACTACAAAACATTTTTCTAATTTTGCTAAAAAGAATTTCCTAAAATCAATAAAATGTTGTCCGGATAAGGTCTTTAATTTAGAGAATTCAGCAAGCAAACATCCCTCAATTTCAAAATAGATTCTTGTTAAGAACTGGGCAAATAATTCTGCATTCCCCTGTCCTAAAAATTTTGAATACTTTTTATTTATAAAACTTGCTTCAACACCTCTATTCCCCTCAATACCGCCTTCTAAAGTTTTCTTATTACTTGCCTCTGCATAAGGCGGATTAATATATACAACTAACTTTTTTCTCTTTTCTTCGTCATTAATAATAGCCCTTAATTGCTCTGGTAATTTATTAAAATCGTCATTTAAAAAATCAAATTGAAATACATGGCTTTCTAAAAGATTTGCACCATTTTTTATACGGTCTTTCATCACATTTATATCTTGGGTATCTAATGTTGATGCCCAAATATTATATTTGTTTGTAAGCCCTGTCAGCAAATTACCGGTTCCGGCAGCACAGTCCCAAACATAATATTCGTCTTGCCAATCTTCTCCTAATACATGTGTTAAATAGGTCTGTGAAAGTTCTACCCAAATTTGTGGAGTAAAAAAACTGCCTTTTCGTTCTCTTATATCTTGAGGCACTAACAAGTCTCTTCGCTCAACAATATAATCCCAATATTCTTCTTTGGGTGGTCTTTCGTATTTGTTCCAAAACGCTAAATGTGCTTTTTGCTTATCTATAAAATAGGTAGTTGACGAACTAAACATACCTGAATCGGTAATCTTTCTATCTATTTCGTAAAAGTCTTTTTTAAGAAGAACATATAAATTTTCTTTTAAAGATTTATTTTCTATAGAAAGCAAATCGGCAAGATAAAAATCACCGTCAATTAAACCGCTTTTTTTTACAATATCCCATTTCACAGCAATTGTAGGTTTTACAACCGATAACCATTTGTTGTATATAACGATGAAATTGTTCTTGTCAATTATTATTTTTGACGTATTCGATTTACCTAAAATTAAATTATTTTTAATAAATATTTTTATTTCAGTTTCGTCTTCGTCAAAATGAAAAAGTAAGGAATTGCTTTCAATTATTTGTGTTACTTTTTCTAAAACTAAACCAAATTCTTTAGATTCATAATTAGAGGGTGCTACGCTCCAGTTAAAATCATTGGTATAAAAAATATGGTGTATATCATTATAAGCAATAAAAGCAATTTTTTCAGAATCTAAAGCACCAAGAAACGCAGGAGGAAGATTTTTATCAAATGTTCTTGCTTTCCCAATAGTAAGTATCAATTGAACAATTGATTTATAAATATCTGATTTCCCTTTTTTAGCTTCTGCCCATAACAGCGATTCTGTTTCAAATAAAGAGTCTTGATTTTTCTTTGAAGGTAAAGTAACACAAAAATCTATGTTGCCAATTATTTTAGTACAATCAAATACTCCAAAATAGTCTTGTGCTATTTTGTTTTTTAACTCTTCTTCTCTTATGTTGAAATAGGTCATTTTATTTTGTTCACCACAAAACTAAACATTTATTAACGTAGATGCTAACGAAATACCTTTTCTTATTTACAATACAAACAACATATTTATATAAATATTGTACTAATGAGTATGTTACAAAATAGAAACAAATACTGAAAAAATAAAAATACAATTACAACTTTATTAAATCATCTGTCTCGGGGTGGTAGAAATGGTATTCTGTTAGTGGGGAATCGTTGTCAGCAATAATTTTTACTTTTATCTTATATTCTTTTTGCCATTTTTTTACAATAGACGGTTTAAAGAAACTACCCTTAGTTAAATATGCTTCTAGAATAGGGTGTACGTGTATGGTAAGTTTTATATGCCCTTGGTTTACAAGGTATTTTACATCTTTTTCTATGTCATCGCCCAATAAAATAGAAGGGCCTATATTACCTGTACCTTTACAAGTAGGGCATACCTCTGATGTGGAAATATTTAATTCTGGACGCAAACGCTGACGCGTTATTTGCATTAATCCAAATTTTGTTATTGGCAAAATAGTATGCCTTGCACGGTCATTTACCATAAACGTTTCCATATCTTCATGTAATTGCTTTTTATTTTCGGGCAATTTCATGTCAATAAAGTCTATAATAATAATGCCGCCAAGGTCTCTTAATCGCATTTGCCTTACAATTTCTTCGGCTGCTTCTAAGTTGGTAGCAAGTGCATTTTGTTCTTGTCCTGCCTCGGCATGGCGGGTGCCACTGTTTACATCTATTACATGTAAAGCTTCGGTATGTTCTATTATTAAATAAGCACCACTTGGCAAATTAACTGTTTTACCAAAAGATGCTTTTACCTGTTTACTAACACCGTAAGTATCAAAAATAGGTTGTGTGGCGGTATGTAAAATAACAATTTCTTCTTGGTGTGGGGCTATACGAGCTATATATTCTTTGGTTTCGGCATATAGCTTTTTATCATTAATAATTACTTTCTGAAAACTGGAACTCAATAAATCGCGTAAAATAGATGTCGTTTTATCTTGTTCACTCAAAACCATTTGTGGGGCTTTAGCACCTTTCAAATTCGTTTGTAGTGTTTTCCACATTTTTTCAAGTTCCAAAATATCAGCATGTAGTTCTGCAGTGTTTTTACCCTCGGCTGCAGTTCTTACAATAACGCCAAAGTTCTTAGGTTTTATGCTTTCAACTATTTTTTGTAATCTCTTACGTTCCTCGGCAGAATGTATTTTGCGCGAAATGGCAACGGTATTATTAAAAGGCGTAACAACAACAAATCTGCCGGGTAATGATATTTCGCAACTAAGTCTTGGTCCTTTAGAGGATATAGGCTCTTTTAATATTTGTACTAATATTTCAGGCTTTCCGGTAAATACTTCGGTTATTTTTCCTGTTTTTAATATTTCAGATTCGTTTTTGAACTTACTGAAATCATTTCCCCAATTGGTATTACCTTCAATAGATAATCTTGAAAATTTTACTAAAGAGTGAAGATAGGGGCTAAGATCGGTATAATGTAAAAAGGCATCTTTATCGTAACCAACATCTACAAAAGCAGCATTTAACCCGGGCATAAGTTTTTTAACTTTGCCCAAGTATAAATCGCCTACAGCAAATTGGTCTTGTACATGCTCAAAATGTAGTTCTACTAGTTTTTTATCTTCTAATAGAGCAATCTCTACACCATCGCCTGATGCATTAATAATTAATTCTTTGTTCATTCTACCGTCTTTTTACCAATTCTGCCTAATACCTATTAATTACTGCTATTGCACAGCAATAAACAACTCTAAAGATAGAATATATAGTATATTTTGTAAAATAAAAAACAATATTCTAAACTACAGAGAGTGTATTATAAAGTAAGCAGTGTAAATACTCTTCTATTTGTTCTTTTTATGACGGTTTTTTCTTAATCTTTTTTTCCGTTTGTGGGTAGCTATTTTATGACGTTTTCTTTTTTTACCGCAAGGCATAATTTAAATATTTTATAAGTTACTTTAATGAATTAATTTCTTTATCAATATCGTTACTGAATTCCGGTTTATTTACAATTAGCTTGCTTTTTTCCAGTAATTCAATTGCTCTATTTTTGTCGCCTTTTTCTTTAAATACCTGTGCTAATTGTAGTAAGGCTTCTACATTAGATGGTTCTTGTTTTAGAACAATATTAAAACGGGCAACAGCTTTATCTAACTGTCCGGATTTTAAAGACATTCTACCTAATAATAAGTTAGCAGGAATATCATCAGGTTTATCATTTACGATGCCTAATAAAATTTGAACCCCTGCCATTGGTTCCCCTGTTCCTTCTAAATAACAAGTTGCCAAAGCAAGTTTTGTTTCTTCATTATCAGGGTCTATCTTAGTAGATTGCTTCAAACACGCTAATGCCTGCTGCACTTCCCACGCCTGCACCGATGGTTCACTTTCGTTTTGCATCAGCTCTAAAAACAATTGGGCTGCAAAGGTAAGTTCTTTTTCTGAATTATCCAATTGCCCAATTTTACTTTTATAGTAAGTAGAGAGCCTATTTTCGTTATTCTTTTCCCAAAAAACAGACATTTGTTTAAATACAGGCACCATTTGTGCTGTATTATTTATTGTTTTTAAGCTATATTCAAGTTGCTCTAAATCTTGTAGAGCTTGTTTGGGTAATTTGTTTTTACACAAATTTAATAGTTTATCAAACTCTATTGGTTTGGTTTGGGCTTGGGTTTGCCCCCTACCGGCTGTTACTGCCGGCATACCCATACCCGCAGGCAGGGGTTTGGCGGGTGGTATGGTATTACCTAAAAAAAACAAAATAGGTATTAAAATTGCAGCCGATGCTATTGCGATATAATGCGATTTTTGCAATGAATTAAATTTTATTTTGCAAATATAATCATTCGCATACCCGGAAATATCAATTAACTATCAAAAAAAAATACAAATGCATTAAAAATTCTTAAGTCAGTCTTTTTTTAATATTTAATCTATTAAAAACTATCATTGCTTACTTCGTAATATATTGAAGTATGAATATTTGTATAGTATCGGGCAACAAACTTTTTTTAGCTAAACATTTAAAAAATGCCTAAAACAACCAATTTTAAAAAATACATTATTCTTTAATAAAACGCCGTACAATACTTCCGTTTACCCTAATAATATATATTCCTTTTGCCAAATCGCCAATATTTATTTCTATTTTACTGTTATTATCTAATTTTGTCATCCTGAGATTGTCGAAGGATGAACCCACCACATTATATACTTCAATACTATTAATTATCTCTCCACAGCTAATTGTTAGTTTGTTTTTTGCTGGGTTTGGAAAAATAGTAAACTTTTCTATTTGTGTTTCTGTTCTATCTAAATTTAAAGTATATGGGTGTGTTATTTTACGTATGCGTTGGCTGCTGTCGCATTCGAATAAATTGCCATGCTTATCAAGTGCAATGCCAGTAACTTCCATAAGTGCAGCAGTGGCAGGTCCCCCATCACCTGAGAAACCATACAGTAAAGAAGCAGAGCCTGCTATATTAGATATAATTCCTGCGGTATTTACTAATCTAATACGAGTACCATTGTCACTAATATACAAATTACCCATTTTATCTAATGCAATACCATCGGGTCCATTGAGCCCTGCCGCTGTAGCAGCCATACCGTCTCCGCTTGACGTAGAAGAGCCATCACCGGCAATTGTTATTATTAGCCCCGCTGTATTTATTTTCCTAACTCTGTTATTCAATTGGTCTGCCACATATATATTACCGTAAACATCAACAACAATCCCTGCCGGTCTGTAAAATTCTGCAGAATCAGCATGATGCCCGTCACCAGCATACCCATGAATTCCAGTACCTGCAACAGTTGTAATAATACCAGTGGTACTTATTTTTCTTACTCTTTGTCCACCTATTTCTGTAAAATACAAGTTTCCAAATGTGTCTAAAGCAATTCCTAATGGTCCATAAACTTTAGATGCACTTGCAGGTCCTCCATCACCAAAATCAATTGCTGTGCCGTCACCAGCAATTGTTGTAATAATTCCGGAAGTATTTATTTTACGAATCCTGTTAACCAGATAATCCGCAAAATATAAATTTCCATATTTATCAATTGCCATTCCAACCGGTTGATTTAATTCTGCTAATGTTGCTGCACTACTGTCACCACTAAATCCTGCAGTACCGTTACCTGCAAATGTTGTTATAATACCTGCGGTATTTACTTTTCTAATTGTATGGCAAATAATATCACTAACATATATATTCCCAATTGTATCCACGGTAACCCATGTGCAGCCAGTTAATTGTGCTGTGGTTGCTGATATTCCTTCTCCAACACAACCTGCTGTATCGTTACCTATTATGGTATTTATTACCCCTGTTTGGCCTATTGTAGAAAGTGATAGTAACAGGTTGAATATAATTATTGATATATATATATTCATAACAAGAATTTATTTTATTTATATGCTATTTATCGTATAAAAACTTGACACCTTGAAGAAAGACCAGCACCAAAACAACAATAATACAAAGTGCCAATAGGCAGTGGAATAATCGCACCAGATGAACACATTGACATATCCTGCATATTTTTACATTAAGACTATCCCACTTGTACTCGTTTGCAAATGAGTACAAGTGGGATTGCGGGTCGTAAAAGGTACAAAATGATGTAGCCATAAAAAAGCTTATATTAGTTTTAAATAGAATTATTTTGCAATTATATTATTCCATTCTCTCTTTTTAAAAAATTGCTATCCCCTCTTACTCTCCACTACAAATTTTATTTATTGGGTATTACTATTTCAAAGTGCAAATAACTAAAAAATATACAACAAATATTATTTTTCAAATTTATGTAAAAAAATTTCAAACAAACAAATTATTTTGTATATTTTTTTTTGTAAAATTATTTTAGTAATCAGTAATAGGCAGATAAAATGATGCCTACCAATTGCTATCAATTATTAAGCTTTTATACCTTAATAATTACAAATACTATACGTCGTAAATTGATTGTTTTTGTACTTATATCAGTTAAATCATCCCAAATTTGTTGTAGATTTATATCTTTTTTCAGTCCTTTTTCTTATTCCTATTAATGAAAATGCAATACAATCTCTATCAAAAAATACTAACTCTCTATTAATACTAATCTCTAATAATTATGGAAAACTTATTTAATATTTCAGGGCTTACTAATGAAGAAATTATAGAATCAAGAAAAAAATTTGGTACTAATATTTTAAAATTTAAAAAAGAAAACGACCTTCTCACCTTTGTAATAGGAATAATAAAAGAACCAATGGTTATTTTATTGTTATTGGCATCTGCAATCTATTTTATAAGTGGCGATGTAGGGGATGGTCTTTTTCTGGCAGGTGCTATTATTTTTCAAACTTCTATTTCGTTATACCAAGATAACAAAAGTAGAAATGCATTAGAAAAATTAAAAACATTTTCACAAGCTACCTGCAAAGTTATCCGCAATAATACAATAGAAGATATAAACAGTGCCGATTTGGTAATTGGCGATTGCTTAATACTTGAAGAGGGTATTTCTATTACTGCCGATGGTATGATTATACATTCTAATGATTTTTCGGTTAATGAATCTATTCTTACCGGTGAGTTTATGCCGGTATTTAAAAACAAACAAAGCGAAGATAAATATGTATATAATGGTACAATGGTAACAAGTGGCTTAGCTATTGTAACCGTAAATGCGATTGGTAATGAAACGAAATTAGGAAAATTAGGAAAAAGCATAGAGGATATTAAAACAGAGAAAACACCGCTTGAAATACAAATAAATAATTTTATTAAAGCAATGGTGTTTTTGGGTGCAATCGTATTTGTAATAGTATGGATAATTAATTATTTTAATTCTCGCAATATCTTAGATAGTCTATTAAAAGCATTAACCCTGGCTATGAGCATTATACCGGAAGAAATACCGGTTGCATTTACAACTTTTATGGCTTTGGGTGCTTACCGGTTAATGAAATTGGGTGTGGTGGTAAAACAAATAAAAACCGTAGAAACATTAGGTAGCGCCACGGTAATATGCACAGACAAAACAGGTACCATTACAGAGAATAAAATGAGTTTGGCAAAAATATATGCATTACAATCAGATAGAATTCTAGGTTCTGATTCTGATTTGAATGATATAGAAAAAGAACTTTTGAAAATGTCTATGTGGGCAAGCGAGCCTCATCCCTTCGACCCTATGGAAATTGCCTTACATAGTACATACTCTAATATAATAGAAAAAGATGAAAGGCCTTACTTTAAAATGATTCATGAATATCCGTTATCGGGTACACCACCCATGATGACCCATATATTTGAAGATGAAACAGGCACACGCATTATTGCCGCAAAGGGTGCACCGGAGGCAATTATGAATTTAACAAACTTATCGGCTAACGAAAAAGAAAAAATAGAAGAAACAATTAAATTATTAGCAGCAGACGGTTATAGAATGTTGGCAGTAGCTACCGGTGCTTGCAGCCAAGATTTATTTCCGGATACGCAACAAGAAATAGCCTTTTCATTTAATGGAATAGTCGCATTTTACGACCCGCCAAAAGAAAATATACAAAAGGTATTTGAAGATTTTTATCAAGCGGGTATTTCTATAAAAATTGTTACCGGCGATAACACGGCTACAACTACTGCAATTGCAAAACAAATACTATTTAAGGGGCATGAAATGAGCCTTACAGGCGATGAATTAATGAAATTAAGTAATGAAGAATTACCGGCTAAAGTAAAGAATACCTCTATATTTACTAGAATGTTTCCGGAAGCTAAATTAAAAATAATAAATGCATTAAAACAACAAGGTGAAATTGTAGCAATGACAGGCGATGGTGTAAACGACGGGCCGGCACTAAAGGCTGCACATATCGGTATAGCAATGGGCAAAAAAGGAAGTGAAATAGCAAAGCAAGCGGCTTCACTTATATTAGTAAACGATGACTTATCTAAAATGGTAGATGCTGTGGCTATGGGAAGAAGAATATATGCCAATTTAAAAAAAGCAATTCAGTATATCATTTCTATACACATACCTATTATTCTTACTGTATTTATCCCATTAGCATTAGGGTGGAAATATCCCAATATCTTCTCTCCTGTACACATTATATTTTTAGAATTAATAATGGGACCTACTTGTTCTATCATATTTGAAAACGAGCCAATGGAAAAAAATACAATGTTACAGAAGCCTAGAAAATTTACAACTACCTTCTTTAATTTTAAAGAATTGACTACAAGTATTATACAAGGTTTGGCAATTACAGTGGGTACAATAGGCGTCTATCTGTATTCGGTAAATTGTGGTTACAGTGAATCTTTAACCAGAACTATGGTGTTTATAGTACTTATTTTTGCAAATATTTTGCTCACACTCATCAACAGGTCATTTTACTACTCTATTTTCACTACTCTTAAATATAAAAACAAACTAATAAAATTTATAATTGGAATTACTTTGGTTATAACCGGTTTATTACTATATATAGAACCATTAAATCACTTTTTTCAGTTTAATACCATTAATGTATCACAGTTATTATTAGCAATAGGCATAGGCTTTACCTCCGTAATTTGGTACGAACTGGTAAAATGGATAAATAGATTGAGAAAGAACAAATAATACAATTTAGGTAGCTACCCTTAACTCATTAAAGAATTAATCCCAAACGGATGACATTGTTGCTGTAAAAACATAATATATAATGCCACAAGCCCTGAAAGGGTATATTATCTAGCCATACATTATAAAATAATACCACCCTTTCTAGGTTTGTGGCTATTGAAAATTAAAACTTTCTATAATTATATCATCCTTTCAGGATTTTGAAACAGGGAAACTTGCTTTTTATTTAGCATACCTGAATAATGATACAATTATACCTTATGGCATTAATATATCTTTTTTAGTACCAATTTTGGTAATAGGGAATTTTAACCAACTACTGCCTGCGGTTTTAAAGAATAATGTGTTTTTAATATTGTTAGTTACTTCTTTTGGCACAGCAAATCTGCCTCCTTTTATAGGTGTTAAAGCCAATGTATCTCCTTTATTCACTTTATCGTTTGTAATCATTTCTTCCATATATTCTAAGCCTGCGGGAATACTTCTTTTATTGGCTTGATTTATTTTATGAGCTTTTACCATCTTACAAGTAAGCCAGCCATTTTCGCCTCTCCAGAAAAAAGTTTCAGGGTATTGAGTGCCTTCCCATATAATTATAAAATGAGTATCTGTGCTTGTCGGCGATTCCTTTATACCCGGCAAAGTACGTTGTGTATAGGCTTCAATTAATTTTATATAGCTTTTTTTAGCTTTTTTTCCGGCATTACGTACTTGTGCTTCACTATTTAAGACAATAGAAAGTGCTATAAAAATAAATAATAATTTCAGTTTCATGAATGTAAAATTAGCTAAAATATTTAATTGGAGTGTTACAAAACAAGGTTTATAAATCTAATAAACTGTTTTAAAGGACAAAATTGTATTTATTAAAGAATAAAATTATGTATATCCAACTTTATTTAATGTTAAATTACCCTAAATAAGAAGCCGTCTGCCTATATTGTTGCTCTACTCGCCTAAAGGTGCTAAAATATAATGCTAAATAAGTTACTTTTGCAGCTAATTTTTTCCCTTACATGGATCGTAATCAAATAACAGGTTTTTCGCTACTAGCTATATTAGTAGTTATCTATTTATTGTATAACCAACACGAACAAAAAACATATCTTGAAAGTAAAAGAATAGCAGACTCTACAGCACGGGCAAGAAACCCAAGACCAATTGTAGATAGTAGCTATAAAACAGTAGCCAATCAACCGGTTGTTGTTGATTCTATAACAGAGGCATTGCGTAAACTACAGCCTGTAAGTTATTATGGTATTGCTGATACGAATGTTGTACTTGAAAACAAAAAACTTACCTTAAAGTTTTCAACAAAAGGTGCTTACCCAACTGCAGCTTACATTAAAAATTATAAAACGTATCATGATTTTAATTCAGATAAAAGCACCGAAAACACACTTTGTTTATTTAAAGGCAGTGCAAACAGATTGAGTGCCTTACTACCTATAGATAATAGTAAATCTACTGCCGATTTGTATTTTGTGCCTACCAAAAGAACAGAACCCAATGGCGATGAAACCATTGATTTTAGTGCAGACTTAGCAGGTGGCAGAAAAGTAGATATTATATACACACTACCTGCCAACGATTTTATGATGCATTGCAATATTGTATTAACCGGGCTTAATGGCACTGTATTACCTGTAAGCTGGCAATCATCGTTACTTACTACCGAAAAAGATATTACAAACGAACGCTTAAATACTCAAATATATTACAAATTTAAAGATGAAGACCAGGATTACTTTACTGTAAAAGCAGAAGAGCAATCTAAACAGAAAAACGACCCTGTGTTATGGTATGGTTTCCGCAAGCAATACTTTAGTATGGCTATGGTGGCTGATGACGGACTGAATAAAATGGATGCCCGCTTCGGGTATAAAGCTGATGACAGTAATGTTGTGGCAAAAAATGACATGTTGTTCCAAATGAACTTGAAACCCGGTAAAGAACAAGTTGCTTCCTTGCGTTGGTTTATTGGTCCGAACGATTACAATACACTTAACTCCTATAAGATAGGTATGGAATCAATGGTTCCGCTTGGCTTTGGTATGTTTGCATTTGTAAAATATGTAAATAGATTTGCTTTAATACCTTTCTTTTACTTTTTAAGCAGTTTTATAAGTAATTATGCCCTTATAATTGTTTTAATGACGGTTGTTATCCGATTAATACTTTCCTTTTTTACCTATAAAAGCTATTTGTCATCTGCCAAAATGAGGGTATTAAAACCCGAATTAGATGAAATTAAAGCTAAATGTGGCGATGACACACAGAAATTTAGCATGGAACAAATGAAATTGTATAAAGCCGCAGGGGTAAATCCATTGGGTGGTTGTTTACCAATGCTTATACAATTGCCTATATTACTTTCTATGTATTATATGTTCCCATCGTTTATAGAGTTTAGGCAAAAGAGCTTTTTATGGGCTAAAGACCTTTCTACTTACGATAGTATTCTTGATTTCCATTTTACAGTTCCCTTTTATGGCGACCATATAAGTCTATTTACATTAATGATGACAGCAACGAGTTTGTTCCTAGCGATATATAACCGTAACATGACCCCGCAACAAAACGACCCTAATATGGCTATGATGAAATATATGCCTTATATATTTCCTATTATATTAATGGGTATGTTTAATAAAATGGCTGCAGCACTTACTTTTTACTATACATTCAGTAACTTGCTTAGTATATTGCAACAATTTGTGATACAAAAATACTTTATTAACGAAAAAGCGATTCACGCCCAATTGCAAGAAAACAAGAGCAAGCCAACCGTGCAATCTAAATGGCAACAAAAGCTGGAAGAAATGCAAAAAATACAACAAAATCAAAAAGGTATTCCAGCTAAGAGTACTAAGAAATAAGGTTGTAGAATATGATCTAAGTGTAATATTGACTTGTTTGTAATTTGTATTGTTTAATATTGGTCTTAGTTGGGGAAATTATTAAAGAATACTTATTTTTAGAGTTAATAAAATATTCTTACATTTGAATAGAATTTCTTTGTTCAAACTTATTAAAAACAATATAACGCATTATACAAAATGAGTACATTAAATATACAACTTTATGATATTTTGCGTAAAAGAATTAGATATAAGCGAAGATAAAGCAAGAAAAATTACTATTGCCTTAGAAGAGGTTGTAAAAGACGAAGTGAAAACCGAAATTAGATACGAAATCAGCGAATTCAAAAGTATTTTCAAGCAAGATTTTAAAGAGGTTGATAGTAAAATTGAAAAATTAGATACAAAAATTGAAAAATTAGACGGCAAAATAGAAAATGAAATTGCTAAACTTGAGGTAAAGATTGAACAAACCAAATTTGATATGATAAAATGGTTCGTTGGTTTATTTATTGCATTAGCTTTAATGATAGTAGGTTTGTATATGAAGAAATAAATTTAAATAAGAAAATTGGTCAAATAAAAAGCCCTATTATATTCAATAGGGCTTTAATATTTAAATAAAATAAGGTATTAAAATATCTTCACGGTAATACCAGGATAAATTTTGGAAGCATTATTAGTTAAAATAAACTCCGGCACTATTGCGATATTATTACTTACAAGGATACTTGTAAATAATTTATATGTAGTATTTTTAAAATAACTTCCTTTTTCCGAAAAAAGATAACCTACACCAAAACTGCTTTCTTTTCCGCTCCAGGTTCGTAAAAATGAATGGTCATATATAATTCCCCATTCTGCATTTACAAACCAATTATCATTAACTACATAATCTCCATTCATATTTTTTTCGAAAAAAAAGTATGGGGTTGCAGATACTTGAAATAATTTATGTTTTATCGTCTTATGATTTTCATCAAAAACATAATTATTATACTGTAGCCCAATATCAAACATAGGTGTTATGGTGTTCATTACTATTCCTGCACCAACAATTGTTCTTAAATTCAAAATAAGAGAATCACTTTTGGCATACAGCTTTATTTGCAAACTTGTTACAAGTAGCAAAGTCATTAAAATCAGTTTTTTTATATTTTATGTTTTATTTAATATATATTTCAGGTAAATGTATAAAAACTTATAAATCAGTGACAAAAATAAGATTTAATATTATGTTAAATAATTTATGAATGCAAATAAATACAACATGCTTTAATGTGTATTTCTCTAACAGGTACTACTTTTATGTTTCGTTAGGGTATTAAGAAGTAAGAATAGAACCCGTTTTGCTTGTTATTCAGATTCTAAATGAAAAGGAATATTGCTTAGAATTTTAATGATGATTGGTATTTTGGCAGGAAAAGTTATAAATTTTACATAATTGGATTCCATTTTTAAACATAATTATTTATGTTCTGGTAATTTATTTTTTGTATATTTGTATTATATGGTAATAACACTCGACATACAAAAAAAGGCTGCACCTATCATAAATCAAGCTAATATTGTTAGGCGAACATTAGAATTAGATGCTATTGAACATTTAATTGAGAGTTTGACAGACCTTATTTTAATAATCGAAGGGTTTGATAACCATATTGCGGCATTGAGTAAAAATGAAATTAAAACTATTGAAGATAATACAATTAAGGTTATTTTTGGTTTTGTAGAACTTGATGAAGAATTAGAACGTATTGGCTATTTCAATAACCCCAATTTTAAAGAAAATTTTCGGTATGCACTTAAAACATTATATAAATTAAAATCTTTATTGCATATTGCCTTTACAAAAGATATACAGGTAAAAAAAACACCCATGCAAATTAGAGAGTCATTATCAGCTATTGCAAGAGCTTCTGTTTTGAATAACTTATTTAAATATACCCATTAAATGCCTTATGATCGCGGAGATATTATTGAAGTAAATTTAGCTATGCCACCGGATGGTAAGGTATTAAACCACCCTGCGGTTATTATTTCAAATAATGAAGTTTATGATGATGATGATTGTTATATTATAATTATGCTTACTTCGCAAGAATATGAAGATAAATATACATATAGGATTTCGGATGAAATGCTATTACAAAAAAGTAATATGCCTTATATCGAAGCACGCTGCCATTTACTTACTTATATCTTGAAATCGCATATAGTTGCTAACAAGAATAGAAACAAACTCAAAAGACATTTTGTAGATGCATTAGTTGAGCACATGGTAAATAGTGTTTTGTATTAATTTCAAGCATATTTACCTGTTTTGGCAAATTAAAAGAACATTCAGTCCAGCTTTCAAATAATAAATTCCATTTGTAAATTTTTTTAATAACCTGACAAGATTTTAAATGTATAATTTTGTGGCAATGGTGTACTATTTTTTAAGTATCATTTTAGGTAATATATACATCACTATTTATAGCAATTTTTTTTAAGCCTTATTTTTTGCCTTTTTGTACTTTGTAAATATCAGAATCATTTGCAATAACAGCATTGCCGCTCCATGTTGGTAGGCTGTAATCTACTTCCCTTGGCTTTTCTATATATCCCACTGTTTTTTTAAATTCAATAACTTTTGTATCAGGGTAATTCAACTTCATAAAATCCATTGAGACCGTATTTATTTTTACATCCTCATTCGGTGCTAAAGATACTTTTTTTACTATACATGTATCATAAGCTTGTAATGAGATGATTACATCATAAAAACCTCCCTCCAGTGGTTTGATTTCATATTTACCGTCATAATCTGTTACAGAACTACCTTTAACTATTCCGCCTGCTTTTGCTAATACAAGTGCATTGAAAATAGGTTGTTTTGTTTTTTTATCAATTACAATACCATATAAACCTTGTGCAAAAACGGTATCGGAAAAACACATAATTAATAACATAAATAAGTAACAGTGTTTATTTTTCATAATTTATCAATTTGATATTTTATATAAATGCAATATAATTCATTTGTCTTTTACTACTTATAAACCCAAATTTTGCAGTTGGATAGATTCTGCCAAAATGTCTATATTTGGGGATGGCTCTTCGTTACGAATTTGTTGATGCACCTGTTACACCCTGGGGTGGTATGCAGGAGATGAAAAAACTAATAGACCGTAGTGGAATAAG
>CAIYTT010000132.1 GCA_903929195.1 uncultured Bacteroidota bacterium | reverse complement strand
TTGTACAGCAAAAAAATGCTCTTCTAAGTATAAAAAGCAGGATGCAGCGAGATTACAATATGATTGCTAAAAGGTACAGCAAGCTTTTTAACGGACTTAATGTAAATCTAAAGAACCGAATTTTTGAACTTGATAAACCAACTATTGATTTTGCTTGCAGGGAAATTGAAAAAATTTCAAACAGAACAAAATATTTAACCGCAACCATCCCTGTAACTCAATTAGAATCAATTTCAGTAAGCCAAAAAATAATTGCTTCAAATGTTAAACAAAGGGGGTTAAATGTAATTAACTCAATGAAATTGTTCATTCATGAAATGAATGTTCAGAAAAAATTGACAGATAAGATATTAGTTAATGAAAACAATATTGTAAAAATTGGAACATCATATATTCCTATTGTAATTTTAGAATGTAACAGGGATAAAACAGACAATAAGACAATTGATGTTGTAGTACCTGATATAGAGCTAAATAATATTGCAATATCTGCTATAAAAAATAAAACTTTTACTCAATTGACGAATGTTGAATGGTTGCAGAATACACCTCCTTCTCAAGAGATAAAAAGTGAATTTAGTAAATTACTTTCGGTTTCTTCTAAGTCTCAAAGGATAAAGGATTTAGCTTTAAAACTGTTTCAAACGAATAATTATTTAACTATCCAAACTAAATAAAATGAGCTACACAAGACATTACAGTGAGATAGTTACAGGCAGAATTCATAAAACTGTTTATGTTGATTATACAGATTCACAAAATAAAAAGGGCACAGTACCTTATACAATTGATGAAGAGGTTGATATTCCTGTTGAAGTAAATATCAATGTTGATACCCTACCTTTCGATAGAAGTGTTCAGAATTGCGGTACAAATGTTGATTTACTCACTACTGCTGTAGTAGCAACCGAAACAGCAGAAATTGCATCGAAAGAAAAGAACTCAAAAAAGGTTGCAGATACAATTATTGGTGGTTTTTTTAGCTATATCCGTTCAGAAATAAGTCAGCAGGTTGCAGAGCTTTCTCAACACATAGATGCTCAATTAATGCATCTTAGAGAGTTAGCTCAGTCGTGCATGGCGAAGAAAAAACAAATGGAAGGCGATTTTAATCGTATTTCAAGCCGGTATGTAAAAATATTTGAAGACTTAAATAATGAATTGTCTAACCGGATTTATGAACTGGATAAACCTGCCTTCTTATTCAAAAAAGAAACAGATAACCAAAAAATTAGAACATCCGATAATGATTTAGTGAATATAGTTGCCATTTTTGGACAAGAAAGTAGTAGTTTACAATCAAAAATTAATGCTTCGATTACCAAAAAAAGAGCATTAGATACGCTTAAAAAAGCCAAAATATTCCTATCGCAGCAAAAAAAACTCAACGCTATCATCCAGCAAAGTATGCTAAATGAAAGTATATCAACCTCTTTATATGCACCTGTTTGTTTTTTTGAAAGTAAAAGCAGCAACAACGAGATTGATAAAAGTGTTTTTAGTGCGGTATTAAAGGATAATAGTCAAAAGAATATGGTAATTGAAAAATTTACTTCTGATATTTTATCATGGGATAAAATATCAGAAGTAAATAAAAAAAGTATAAATTTATATTTTAATTCTGAACTTAATAGTAAAACATTTACAAATGATACACATTCAGTGCGAGTAAGAGAAATGATTCAAAAAATTTCAAATATTGGCTTGATTAACACAATTCAATAAATTCAAAAGCATAAAATTATGAAAGAATTAAAAGAACTTCGTTTTAACGAAACAAATATCCAACTAAAAGACAATTTAGTAAAAGGTTCAATTTTGCCAGAAAAAAATTCCGAACTTGATAGAACGATTACAATTCAAGGTAATTCTATCATTGAAGGAGCTGTATATGCTCATAAATTGGAAATTCAGCAAGGTGATTGTGAAATCAGAGGTGCTGTATTTACTCATCTTGAAATGTATGTAAATAGTGAAGCAAAAGGCACTATTTCATTCAAAAAAAGTGTAGGTTCAGCAAATTCAATTGTATCCAGAGCATTGAATTGTAATCTAATGTTTTATTCTGATATTAATGCAAAAAGTGTAACTTTATTTAACGCATTTGTGGCTGGTAGCATTTATGCTGATGAAATTATTTTGCAAAATTGTGTAGTAATAGGTGGGGTATTTGCAACTCAAAAAATTGACATTACAAATTCAATTGTGGGAACTTTTAATGCACCATCTGTTAAAGCATCACAATTTGTATGGTTACTACTTCCAAGTGCATTTACGATTGAAAAAATTATTTCCATACCTGGTACAAAGTTTTACAATCTAAGTTTAGCTGACCTTGGTTCTCTTTATAAGGGATGCTCTCAGGCAACAAATTCTGGTAAAATTGAAATGAATCTTAGTATAGATGAAGTTAAAACAACTCTTAGCAATGAAGAAATTCAAAAAACAATTCGTTGTTATACTGTTGTTGGAAAGGTTTTAGCCGCAGACCTGCTGGATATTGATAAATTTCAAAATCATTTTTTACTTACCGCTGCCAGTTTAGGTTCACAATTACTAAAAAACTATGATTTAGGTGTTGATGTTAAAGGCGAACCAGTAACAATTACTTTTGAAAAAATTAGAAATTTCTTCTTTGAAATTTTGCTTGGGAAAATAGAAGTTCATGAAATAAATGGGAATTTTGATATTTCTGATATTACTGGTAGGTTTAACTAAAAGTATTTACACAAACGTGGATTTTCCATTGCTTTTTATTTGGAATGGCTTATAAAAATATACTTGTGATTTGATAAATCAACTATTCAATATTGAAATTATCAATTTTCATTAAGTCAGTGATAAAAAGGTTCGTAATTTGTCGTCTTGCCATCTGGTATTATCAGTACTATTGCGGGTAATGGGTCATATACTTTTGCAGGAGATGGAATAGCTACAAATGAACAAATTGTACCAATAAAAGTTGCATTTGACATACGAACAGGTGGAATATATATTGCAGACCAGTATAATTATAGATTTTATTATGTAGATACTGCGGGTAGTTTACATACAGTAGCAGGAAATGGAAGGAGAGGATTTAGTGGAAATGGTGGTTTGGCAACAGCAGCATCATTTTATGATCCTTGCGGTGTAGTAACAGATGCTTGTGGTAATTTATACGTCACGGATGTAAATAACTCAACAATAGATTCCGGTCGTAATATCCGTAAAGTAACCTTTGACAGTACCTGCCGTATAGCAACGCTAAAAACAAATAACGTAGTAGAGAGCAAAGATATAAACCTATACCCCAACCCTGCAAATCACACACTAAGCATAAGCTACAGTGAGGCAATAAGCAGTGTTGTTGTGTATGATATGGTAGGTAAAATAGTTATTGATAATAAATACAATAGTATAAATAATGTGGATATAGATGTGAGACGATTAAAAAGAGGGGTTTATGTAGTGCGGGTAAATGGTGGCGAGATGAGGCGTTTTGTAGTGTCTGAACCCTGATTTTCTTGATTATCATGATAAACTTGATGCTCATTTGAGTACACAATAATAAATAAAAAACAAATAAATGCATACATACATTTCATAATATATATATATATCAAGTGAATCAAGAAAATCGTGTAAATTATGGTTCAGACATAAAATCAAGAAAATCGTGTAAACAATCATGGTTCAGACAAAATACTTGTGTATAGAATAATTGACAACCTATTAAATAGATAGAATGAATAAAAAAGCACTGACTAAAGATTTAAAGCAAGTTATATTAAAAATAGATGGTGGTATAGGTAAAAATATTATGGCTTTGGGGGTGTGTAAGGCAATAAGAAACCAACACCCTAATGCAAAAATTATTGTTATAGCAAGCTGGCCCGATGTGTTTCAGAAATGCCAGCACTTAGTAGATAAAGTATTGAATTTAGGAAATCTTAATTATTTTTATAAAGATTATATTAAAGGGAAAGAAGATAGTACGCTTTTAATAGTACAAGACCCTTATGGTGTTAGCGAGTTTATTTTAGGCACAAGCGGGCATTTAATAAAGGTATGGTGCGAAAGTAATGGTATTGCATATTATGGAGAATTGCCACATTATAAACTTACCACAGATGAAGACAAAAAGTACGGACAACTGTTTACACCAAAAGACGGGCGACCCGTGCTTTTGATGCATACAAATGGCGGCCCACCGCCGCCGCCTAACAATAACGGGCAACCAACATTGCCAAGCAATTCTTGGCCCAGAGACCTGCCTATTTCGGTAGCACAAGAAATAGTAAATAGATTTAAGAAAGATTACAATATAATACATTTACGTCGTCCCGACCAAATGCCGTTGCAAGATGTAATAGCATTAGAACTAAAGTTTCGTGAAATAATAGGTTTAATTACCTATAGCCATAAACGCTTATTTATAGACAGCATGCATCAACACATTGCTGCTGCAATAAACAAACCCTCGGTAGTAACATGGGTAGTTAACAAACCTGCCCAGTTTGGTTACGAAATACATACAAACATAATTGCTAATCCTTATACACTTATACCGGAATATAAAGATTCTATATTTCAAGAGTTTAATACCATAGGAGGTAAAGAAGAAGAATTTCCTTACGAGAGTGAATCAGATATTTTTGATGTGGACAGAATAGAAGAAGCAATAAAAAATTGTCCTAATGAAGTACCTATTCCTAATAAATAACACTTACAATATACATATTATTATTTATGTTTTATTTAAAATAAAATCCTAAAAAAGTTGTAGAACTTTTAAATTATACAACAATCAATAAAAAGTAATAATATTTTATAAAAAATAATATAAAATCCGGTAAATTCAAATTAGTAACCGCTGTATTAAATTGACAATCTACTCAATTTAGTACAGCGTTAATTTTGTTCTATATGTACTTGCATTGGTAGTTACAACACATATATAAATACCTGTACTCAAACCTTTGGTATGAATATTTATATTGCCTAACCTATTTATTTCTTGTATGTTCTCAAATACTTTTTTACCATCGCAGGTATATAGGCTGATATTAGCCGATTCATTATTGTTGTAAGCACCATTAAAACTAATGGTAAATATGCCATGTGTAGGGTTAGGAAATAAGCTAATTGTTTCATTTACAGGCAATATACTTGCATTATCTAAAGTATGACCGTGGTCTGCTTTTACTGTTTTCCACATACCCCTGCCAAAAGTAGCAGCCCATAATTCATTAGTAGTATAATTTACATGTAAATCGGCAACATGTACCGATGGTAAATGTGTATTAAATAATGTCCAATCGCTCATTGTCGTATCTCTAAAAAAGACACCTGCATCTGTGCCTATATACTTTGTTTTTGTATTTGTATCTATAAAAATACATTCTACAGGCATGTCAGGCAAAGTACCGGTCTGGTCTGTCCATACGCCACTTATCAAGTTGTAATCATAAACCTTTGGCGAGCCGTAACCACTAACTGCCGCCCAAATATGTTTTTCATTTACAGGGTCTATTTTAATATCAGCTATGCTGTTCGAAAAAGGAATAATTATAGTATCCCAAGTTACACCGAAATTAGTAGTATACTTTATTTTAGGAGCCCAAACGGTATAATCGTAATAAGAAGCATAAATATAATTCGGATTCGTTTTTGCAATCACAATTCTATCTAAATATGAATTACTGTCAAAAATGGGTGAGATTGGTGTCCAACTGATACCATTATTATGCGAAACATAAACTCGCTTAAAACCTAAAATAAGTGTTTGTGTATCGGTAGGATGAATAACATAAGGTGAAACCCAACCGCCGGATGTATGTAATGTATCTGTAATACTGTGATAATTTGCTCCTCCATCTCTAGTCATATCAATACTTCCGTTTTGAAAAGCACAATACCAAACATTATTTGGGTCGCCATAATTAATTAATGGCTGCATACCATCACCACCGGTTAAATCAAAAGTAGAAAAACCGGCATCAACCATTTTTGTACCATTATCTTGTGCACCGCCTATACAAAACGTTGCATTGTTATCAACTGCATTTCTATAAAACTCGGTAATACAAATGCCATCAGTAAGGTCAGTCCATGGTGCAGTAAGCGGACCATAATTTTTATATACACCGCCATCGCAAGTTTCAAAAACAGCAACAGTTAGCGGGTTGTAAGCCAAGCAATGCTTGTCTGCATGTACTGTAGCAACACCTGTTAAACCACCATACCAAGTATTTGCAATAGTCCAGCTTAAACCACCGTCAGATGAATAATACGTATTTACACCACCCACAATTACATCGTTTGCATTCGTTGGGTTTATTGCAATACACAAATCATACCAACCTTGTCCGCCACAGCTTGTTGTAGGCAAGCCTAAAGTATAACCTAATATTTCCTTTGTGCAGCCGGTATCTTCTGTAAAAATAGCTGTATAGGTTGCACCATTATCAGTTGAATTATAGACGCCTTTTAAGCCAGATGTATGGTCTGATGCTATTGCTTTAACAATATTAGGGCTTGCAGGGCATACAGCAATATTTATTCTTTGTGCATCGGTAAAGCTTGTGGATGCATGCCAAGTATGTCCGGCATCTGTTGACCTCATAATTTGCGATGCGGTGTCTGTATATATTGTACCATAAAGAATGGTGGTATCACCCGGTTTAAAAAGTATTTGTTTAAAATTTGCAGTAAAGACATGCACCCAACTAAGACCGCTATTATGAGAAATAAAAATACCTGCATCGGCAGCCAAAATCAGGGTTGCTGTATCTTGTGGATTAATTAATAAAGAACGTGCATTATTATATGCAGTTGGCAACCAGGTCAATCCGGATGTTGACCAGTGAGTACCGCCATCGTGAGAAATAATAACACCAGAACTATATGTATCACCATGGTCTCCGTCTCCGGTAGCTACATAAACCGTATTCGGGTTTAATGGATTTATTTTAATATCTGCGACTCCTAAAGCTGGTAAATAATCGTATAATGATACCCAAGTAGCCCCCCCATCAGTTGTTTTCCATGTACTGCCTGCCGCACTGCCTACATAAATAGTATTTGAATCAGTAGGATGAAAAGCAACCGTATTTATTCTTCCAATACCTGAATAACCATGATTGCTGACATTTGGCCCTTGAAACACCCAATTTGAAGGTATGGAAGTTGTTCTGCTACTAGTATTAGAATGAGATTGTAGATATGTTTCCCATTCCAAAATATTTTTTACCGGTGGTACTAAATATCCATTATTATCCAAATGGTTTTTCCAATAGTAATTCCAACGTTCAAACAAATGATTTTTATTATCCTTTTCTTCTTTGCCTACATAATTATCTGTTTCTTTTTCCTCTCCATTCATTAATAAATAATTACGATAACTATTTATTGCATCTTTATATTTTATAGGTCCATTACCTGTAGTACCTTTTGGCATCCAAGGTTGTGCATTTACTGCATTGGTTAAAATTAAAAATGTTAAAAACAGAAAGCTATTTTTCATGTTTATTTATTTAGTTCTTACAAAAGTACTTATTTGATTTAACTTTTCCTGTTTTTTAATATCGGAATATTAATATTACAATTTTATTATATAAATATTTTTATTTTTTGATTCTAACCAATTCCCATAGAACAATACCAACACTTACCGAAATATTTAATGAATGTTTACTACCCCATTGCGGTATTTCTATACAGCCATCTACATGCTGTAAAATATCATCACTTACGCCAGTAACTTCATTTCCAAAAACCAAAGCTATTTTATCAATGTTGGTTGTATAATTTTCTAAGCTAATACTATTATGAGCCTGTTCTACTGCAAAAATCTTAAAACCCATTTTTTTCGCGAGTTCAATTGCATCTAATGTACTGTCAAAATGTGTCCAGCTTACTGTTTCCGTTGCACCTAAAGCTGTTTTATGTATATCTCTGTGTGGGGGTATTGGTGTAAATTCGCATAAATAGATTTCTTGTACGGCAAATGCATCACAAGTTCTAAATACCGAACCTACATTATGCATACTTCTTATACCATCTAAAATAACAATTATTGCATTTTTGTCAGCTTCTTTTATTTCTTCAATGGTTTTCCGTCCTAATTCTTCCATTGTTTTTTTTTGCATATTTTTATCTTTAAATATAGATATTTTTACAATTACTTTTTCTATTCATAATGGGTATAAAAATAATTTTTATTAAAAAAGCCACCCATAAACGAATTATCGGTGGCTTATATAAAAATAAAAATTTGTTTATAGTGTACGTTTCACTTCAACTTCTTCAAATCCTTCAATAATATCTGCCGCTCTTATATCATTAAAGTTTTTAATAGACAAACCACATTCATAACCTGCATTCACATCTTTCACATCATCTTTAAAGCGTTTTAAAGATGCCAATTCACCTGTATGTACCACAATACCTTCACGAATAATATTTAGTTTGGTGTTTCTAGTCATTTTACCGTCCAATACATAGCAACCGGCAATAGTGCCTACGCCGCTAATTTTAAATATTTCACGTACTTCAATATTACAAACTGTTTTCTTTTCAATTTTAGGTTCAAGTAAACCTTCCATTGCACTTTTTATTTCATCTATTGCATCATAAATGATTGAATAGGTACGTATTTCAATATTTTCTTGTTCTGCTAATCTTGCAGCCTGTATTGACGGACGTACTTGGAAACCAATAATAATAGCATCGGATGCTGTTGCCAACAATACATCACTTTCAGTAATCTGTCCTACACCTTTATGTACCACATTTACAGATACCTCTGCAATAGATAATCTTTGTAAGGAGTCGCTAAGTGCCTCAACCGAGCCGTCAAAGTCTCCTTTAATAATAACACCCAGTTCTTTAAAGTTACCTAAAGCCAATCTTCTGCCTAT
This sequence comes from uncultured Bacteroidota bacterium, assembly GCA_903929195.1. GTDB lineage: Bacteria > Bacteroidota > Bacteroidia > Chitinophagales > Chitinophagaceae > CAIYTT01. The sequence goes on along the minus strand of CAIYTT010000132.1, from coordinate 6,997 downwards.
TTCATCTAATGTAATGTGTTTGCGAGCTCTTATGCCTTGTTCACGCATAATTTTAGCTCTATGTGTAGCTACTTCTTTTGCTTCATTTTCATCTTCATACATCTTGAATTTTTCACCTGCTTGCGGTGCACCGTTAAGACCAAGAACCTGAACAGGTGTTGAAGGCCCGGCAGATTTTACACGTTGCCCTCTTTCATTAAACATCGCCTTTATTTTACCAAAGTGTTGTCCGCAAACAATCATTTCACCTTGATTTAAAGTACCATTCTGTACCAATATTGTTGATTGGTATCCACGACCTTTATCCAATGAAGCTTCAATAACACTACCTGAAGCTACACGATTTGGATTCGCTTTTAAATCAAGTAATTCAGCTTCAAAACCTATTTTTTCTAATAATAAATCTATATTCAAACCTTTTTTAGCAGAAATTTCTTGGCTTTGGAATTTACCACCCCAATCTTCAACAAGGATGTTCATATTTGCCAACTGCTCTTTTATTTTTTCAGGATTAGAACCCGGTTTATCTATCTTATTAATAGCAAAAATCATTGGTAAGTTTGCTGCCTGTGCGTGCGAGATTGCCTCTTTGGTTTGTGGCATAATGGCATCATCGGCTGCTACAACAATTACTGCCACATCTGCCGCTTTTGCTCCTCTGGCACGCATTGCGGTAAAGGCTTCGTGACCGGGAGTATCTAAGAATGTTATCTTTTTACCAGTAGCAGTAGTAACCTGATATGCCCCAATGTGCTGTGTAATACCACCGGCTTCACCTGCAACCACATTGGCACTTCTAATATAATCAAGTAACGAAGTTTTACCATGATCCACATGCCCCATTATGGTTACAATAGGTGCTCTTGGTAATAAATCTTCTTCGCTGTCTTCAATTACTTCTTCTTCAATTAATTCTTGTTCCAGATTTATAAACTCAACATTATACCCAAATTCACTTGACACTAATTCAATTACCTCAGCATCAAGTCTTTGATTAATGGATACCATGATACCCAAACTCATACACTTACTAATAATATCTGCGAAACTTACATCTAACAATCCGGAAAGCTCACTTACAGAAATGAACTCTGTAACCTGAATTACATTAGTAGGCTCTGCATTTTCAGCAGCAGCACGTTTTTCAGCCATTTCATCACGCTTATTACGTCTGTATTTGGCTTTAAGATTTTTACTTCTTGTGCTTCCGGTAAGTTTTGCTTGGGTCTCTCTTATTTTATCTTGTATTGCTTTTGCATCAATTTCTTGTTGTTGTTCGGTAATAGGTACACGTAATACTCTACGCTCACCACCGCTTCTGTCATTGCCTGCACCTGCATTATTATTTCCTGTTCCACCGTCTCTTCTTTCTTGTGGTCTTCCTACGCCACCACCCTGTCTTGGTTGATTTTGACCTGTACCACTACCCTGTGTGTTATTTCTACCTGTGTTATTTTGTCCATGATGGTGGCTACCATGTTGTCCACCACCTTGTTGTCCGGCTTGTCCACCACCTTGCCTGCTTCTATCTTGTGGTACACCTACAGAAGAACCACCTGTACCGGTGCGATTAGGAAGATTTCTATTCCTTTCTCCTTGATTTCTATCTCCTTGGTTTCTGTCCCTATTATTATTTGCGCTTCCTGTATTATTGCTTACATTACCGGAACCTTGATTTTGCTGTGGGTCAGTTCTATGTTTTTCCGGTTTCTTATCAACTGGAATGCGTTTACGTTTACGTTTTTCTCTATTGTCGGGTCTTGTATTACCACTTGGCTGTGAAACAGGTAAAGATATTTTACCAATTATTTTCGGTCCTTCCAGCTTAGGGGCTTTCATTTCAATGTGCTCAGGCTTTGAAAGTCCGGCATCATCAATATTTATTTCTTGTTCCGATACATTTATTTTTGCCTCAACAATAGTTTCAACTTGTGGAGCAATAGGAGGTACTTGACTTACAATTACCGGGCTTTTAGCTACAATGCCTGTTTCCTTAACTTGTGGTTTAGAAACTTGAGTAGGTTTTGCTGTATGTTTTTCATCTTTTTTATTAAAAGTACCTTTTTTGGGTCTTGATGCAAGGTTTAACTCATCTAAATTTATTTTACCAAGTATATTGGGTCCCTCTATTTTAGGTGCTTTTATTTCAACGTGTTCAGGCTCAACTATTTCAGTTGTTTTTCTATTAACAGATTCACTAACTTCATTGGTTTCATTTTTTATGTTAGTAGTACTATCCTGTATAATATTCTCTTTTTCCTGTGCTTTTTCCTGTCTATCTTCTTGTATATGTTCCTTTAGTGATTCATTTTTTGTGCTATCGGCAATTGCGGTAGTAGAAATACTATTTTCAACCTTCGTCACTTCAGGCTTCGTTGCGTTCCCTGCGTTTACTACTTCATTTGTTTGCTTTATTTCATCTTTCTTTGTAGTAGGCTCTACATGTTTTGTTACTACTAACTCTGCAATTTTTTCTTCTTTTAAAGAAGTTTCAACATTCTTAGTAATTAAATCCTTTTCAGGAATTTCAACAATTGGCTTAACTATTTGTTTTACTTCTACTGTTATTTTTGGAGTGTCTATTACCCTTTCATCAATTTTTAGCTTTTCTTCTTTCGGGACATTTTTTTCTATTGGTAATGGTTCTTCCTTTTTTTCCTCTTTCTTTTCTTCTTTTTTTACAGCAAAAACTTCTTCCCTTTGTTTTCTATGGCTATCTATTCCTTTAGGCAAAGTAATTTCTTCGCTCTTGCGTTTTGCAAGTTTATCTTGTGCATAAGACCCTTGCAAGGCGTCATACATCTTGTCAGTTAATCTCGTATTCGGGTTGCTGCTAATTGTAAAACCTTTATCTGTAAGAAAAGCTACTAGTGTATCTTTTCCAATATTAAATTCTTTAGCAGCCTCCAGTAACCTGGGTGTTTTTGTTGTTGTAGTCATTCTTCTTTTTCCTTGTCAATATTATTGCTAAAGTAGTTCTTTAGCCCAAACCTATAAATATACAAACCTACACTATTTAACTGAAAAAAGCTTAGATTTACCTATTTAAAGTAATATAATTGTTTATTTATTAAACAATTATTAAAATTTTTCTATTCATTACCAAATTCCGATTCTAATACCTTTCTTACATCGCGAACTGTTTCTTCTTCCAAATCTGTTCTTCTAACTAACTCTTCTATCGACAAATCTAATACACTTAAAGCGGTATCGCAACCAATTTTTTTGAATTCATCAATAATCCATGGTTCAATCTCATCAGCAAATTCATCAAGGTCAATATCGTATTCCGTATCTTCTTTTACATCCCGATATACATCAATACTATAACCTGTCAATTCCTGTGCCAACTTTATATTAACACCTTTTTTGCCAATTGCTAAAGACACTTGGTCGGGATCTAAATAAACATCAGCACTATTGTCCTCATTATTTAGTTCTATTTTATTAATACGAGCAGGCGTTAATGAACGTTGCAATAAAAGCTGAACATTATTAGTATAATTAATAATATCAATATTTTCATTACGAAGTTCTCTAACTATTCCATGTATTCTGCTACCCTTCATACCTACGCAAGCACCAACAGGGTCTATACGGTCGTCATAACTTTCTACAGCTACTTTTGCTCTTTCACCAGGTTCTCTAACAATCTTTTTAATTACTATTAAACCATCCATTATTTCAGGTACTTCAATTTCCAAAAGTTTTTCAAGAAAAGATGGGTGTGTGCGACTTAAAACTATTATTGGTGAATTATTACGCATTTCTACCTTCTTAACCACAGCTCTTACTGCTTCACCTTTTTTAAAGAAATCAGAAGGTATTTGTTCCGATTTGGGCATAATTAACTCATTACCTTCATCATCAAGCAATAAAATTTCCTTTTTCCATATTTGATATACTTCACCATTAATGATATCCCCTACTCTATCTGCATATTTTTTTACCAGATTATTTTTCTTTAAATCACTGATTCTTGCAGTAAGCGTTTGTTTTGCTGCGAGTATTGCTCTACGCCCAAAATTACGGACATCTACCTCTTCATATACTTCTTCGCCCACACTATAGTCGGGTTCTACTTTTATTGCTTCAGAATAAGGTATTTGCAAATTTATGTCTTCAACATTTTCGTCTTCAACAATTATCCGTCTGCGAAAAATCTCTAAATCACCTGTTTGGTCATTTACAATTACGTCGAAATTCTCATCTGTAATGTATTTTTTACGCAACAAAGTTTTGAATACGTCTTCTAATACCTTCATCAAAGTAGGCCGGTCTATGTTCTCGGCTTCTTTAAACTCCTGAAAAGAGTCAATAAGATTGATGCTTGCCATATTTGGTCTATTTTTACTTCCTTTTTCTTTTTTGGAAGTTTTTAATTAAAAAATAATTTGTACTACTGTCTTTTTTATATTCGTAAATGGTATTTCTACTATTGTTACTTCTTTTTGTTTGGGCAATTTCATCTCTAAAACCACATTTTCCTCATTTACCTCTTTTAATATGCCAATCTTTTCAATGTCCAAATTATCTGTGATTGCTACCTTTCTACCTACATTTTTTTTATATTGTCGTTTTTGTAACAAAGGTTCATCTACACCCGGACTTGATACCTCTAATGAAAAATCACCATCTGGGAACACTTGTTCATCTTCAATCATTGCATAGAGTCTTCTATTTATTGATGAACATTTTTCTATTGTAAAACCTCCATCGGCATCCAAAAAAACCTTAATATTATTGGTAGGTTTTATCTTAATGTTTACTATAAAAATATCGGTACCATCAAGTAATGGTTCTAATAAATTGTATATTTTTTCAATAATTTCAGCCATAATTTAAATAACAAGGGGACAACTATTGTGTCCCCTCTCTTTTCTTACAGTGCAAATGTACACTATTTCATTCAAATAAAACAGAATCTTAATCAACAATCTAATTTTTTTTGAAATTCATTTCATATAGCTACCCAAAAAAAATATTTGAGACTCAAACATAAACAACAAAATTAATATTTATTTATCTTTATGTTCTGAATACTTTATTTATTTATCTTTGCACTCTTATGTTTATTAAGTGGATTATAATTATTTTTGTTGTCTATTATATATTTAGAAAACTAATTTTTCCTATTTTTAATTTTACATCTACTGCTAATCATCAATTAAAACAAATGCAGGACAGACTAAAAAATATGGAAGGAAAACTCAATGAAAAAAAGCCAAAACAAAAATGGAAGAAAGATGGTGATTATATTGACTATGAAGAAATAAAGAAATGATTCCTATATTGAAACCATTTCTTTAGGAGTAAATTCTAATATTACAAGCAAGCATTAATAATTATTTTATTCCACTATATCATTAAATACAATTCCAAAATGTGCCAGCTCGGTAAGCAATGGTCTATATATAGATGGCATGTTAGGTATTAAAACGCCTACCGGAGGTTTAATTTTATTTTGTAATATCATTTTTGCTAATATCCCCATAGGTAAACCAACCGTTTTTGCCATAGCCGAAAAACCATTTTTTTCACCTTTTAGGGTCATAGAACTAGTAAGTGTCGTTTTATTGCCTCTATTTATATATTCTAATTCATGCTGCATTACCACCATGTCTTTATCTTCCGGCTTCATTTCCCACTTTTCAAGTAATAATTCTAATAATATTCCACCTGAACTTGTTTTTCCATTTGCCTTAATTGGTTCTTTATTAAATATACCTAACCAATTTAAAAGAGTATAAGTTTTATCTTCGGTTGTAATACCTAATTTTGCAACAACATGATTTACGAGGTTTGTTTCTACAGGACATTCTGTTTTTGTTCTTAACCATTCATGCCAAGTTAAATTTTCTGTATTTACATAATCTTCCATGTTAGTAAGCCCCAAGTTTATTAAAGCTTGCCACCCTTTAGTAAAAGATGGATTTCGTAGTGTTGCTCTAAAAAAAGTTTTTATATCAGGCAAATTATACATGCTTAAATACCTTAATGAATCTCTATTAGGATAGTATGCAAGTAAACCCAATGTATCTACTTTTATTTTTTTTGCATTTTCAAAAATTTTCTCATAGGGTACTTCTACTGTTTTGCCCTGAAATAAATATTTAGAACCTCCTAAACCGGCAGAAATAACATTATTTGGATTCCAGGTAAATTTATAATGCCAAGGGTTTGAATCACTTTCAGGTGCTATTAACCCACCGCAATACGATTTGAAACTAGTAATAGTACCGGCTACACGTTGTATTGTATGTATTATTTTACTCGCTGTCATGTGGTCTATTCCGGGGTCTAAGCCCATTTCACACATAAACATTAAACCTGCCTTCTTTACATCATCATCCATAGCTTTCATTTCATCGGATATATAAGAAGAAGTAATTAAATTTTTCTTATACTTTAAACAATCTTTTGCAAGGTGTATGTGTAAATGGGGTGGCATTAACGAAATAACAATATCTGCCATCTCAACTAAAGGCTGCCTTTGTTCCGCATCAGTAATATCAATTACCGCAGCCTCAGCATAAGGACTATGATTAATCTTGTCTGCTATTGCAGCGGCAGAACCGTCTGCAACAATAATCTTCCATTTGTTTCTAAGCGAATTATTTAATAGGTAATGTACCAAATATTTAGAAGATTTACCTGCACCGGCTACAAGGATTGTTTGCATATCGTTATTTCAATAATTGTTAAATTATGCCCAAAAATAATAGTATTATGTAATAATCATAATGACTTTATGCATATTATTATATTCAATATAAATAAACATAAATTTTCATCTCATTTTTACAATGAACTAAAGGTTAAATTTATGAGATTAAATTATTAATTCATAGAGATTTGCTATTGTTTTTTAAAATTAAAAATTAATAATATCTAAAACATATTTCTAACTAATTTTAATCTAAACAATATTAGAATTCCTTACAAAGAGTTGCCTAAACATAAAATGGTGAGCCAAAGAGACGGCAGAGGTGATTAT
>CAIYTT010000131.1 GCA_903929195.1 uncultured Bacteroidota bacterium | reverse complement strand
TTCTTCCCTGATTTTCCTCACTTGTCCTCGTTTGCAACGAGGATAAGAAGGTTAGGCGTTTTTAACGCCCTTAAATTTTATCAAATAAAATAATTAATTTTGAAAAATGTAATGAATGTGATTTGTGGCGTTACAAACGCCAATCCATAGCATCCTCGTTACAAACGAGGACGAGTGGGGAATTTTAAACATCTACCACAAACATACTATTGAAAGATTTAGAGATTTTTTAACATTCAAAATAAAATTTATAGAAGATCAAATAAAAACTACAAATGATGATGGGTTTCCAATTGAATATATTAAGTTAATTAATTTTAATGAGCAAATTATAAAATACTATCATTTTAAAAACTTATTAGATGAACTTTCAAATTATTAATATTGTTCTATTACTGTTTTTATTTTTTTTTAGTTGCAAAGAAAAAAAAATGAATTCTAATAATATAGGAAATGAACGTTATTCAATATTAAAACATAATGATAAAATTTTATTTAAGAAAATTACAAATATAACAAATTCAAAAGTAATATTAATTGATACTCAAATAAATAGCAAACACATTGAAATATACTTTAACCCAGTTTTTAATAAAAATAAATTTGATAGTTTTTATATTTATTTTGGACTAAATAATTGTTTTGATTCTATAAAATGGGGTTATCAAGGTGAGTGGAAAAGCGATACAGAAAATTATTTATATATTGTAAATTCAAATAGCATTACTTCTCGGCAAAAAGTATCAATAATTGATGATCGAAAATTACTGTATATAATTCCTGATAATTTTGGTGCAATATTATTTATTTTTAAAATAAATAATAATTGTTTAAAACTTGAAAAAAAAAGGTTGCTTGTTTATGGCAAGTTTTTAGTGTTTCCCGATAAAAAAATTATTGTTATAAGAAATGAAAGAAATATGGCAATGTACACAACTGATATAAGCGGCAATGAAATATTATCTGAATATAATGGTTATAGAGAAAGGCTTGCATTATATGATTTTAGCAATAATTTACATTTTTTAGGATACAAATATATTTATGATTCAAGCTTAATATTCTCTTTTGAAAGCATAATAAAATACACAAATCATTATATTTGTAAAAAATACCCTAATAAATAAGGTAACAATTATAGGAATACAAAATGGTAAATTCAAAGCCATTGCAACATCATCCTTCAAAATTTCAACAGAACACACTAGATAATTTAAATATAAATATTAATAAATATTTAAAAGAAAGAAAAGGAGACTTAAAATAATGAAAAAATGTATACTATTTATTTTAATGATTATTTCATTAAAAAGTAGTGCTCAAAAATTAAGCACAGATAATTCTATTTTAATTATATGTGTATCTGCCTGTGGTGGGCTATATAAAGATTTAATATTTCACAGTAATTTAGAACTAAAACTGACACGAGACAGGAGTGATAAATACCATGCTTTTCAAAAAAAAAAATGCAATCAATTTTATATAAAAAATACATCACACTATGCATCTATGTTTAATGAAATATATATTAGCGAAATGAATTATAATTTACTGTGTGATTATATAATTAAACAGAATATAGAAAAAGAATATGGTGAAAAATTCAATGGTAATACCAAAGGTTTTATGATTAGAATATATAAAAATGGACAAAAAGAAATCCAATATATTGTTACAACACCAGATGAATTAAATGAATATTTAACTAATTTTATGAAAATAATAAACAATATGAAGATTAAAGAAGATGATTTAAATACAATAAATTATACATTTGGTTATCTTAATGGACGATACTTAGGGAGCATTAGATACTAATGTGAAATTTCCGTTCTTCTTGATGTTCCATTAGGGCATTAAGAAGTAAGATAAGCCCGTTCTTTGAACGTATTCAAAGAACGGAAGCTAATTGAAAAGTACATAGCTAAGAATTTCATTACTTTCATTTAGCTTTGACAAGTAAATTCCTTCATAAAAGGAGTTCATTCTTACTTCCGGATTCCCTGCGGAAAATCCGGAAGAACAGTATTATTTACAATTTACTTTGGAAACTTATCGGTGAATTAGAACCAAAACCAAACATCAAATCAAAAAAGTAATGCTTTCAGATAAAGATTTTTAGATGTGAGGAAAACAAATGGGGAAATGTATTAAAAAACACTATTTTTGATTTCCAAATCCCTGAATTATGGATTATAGTCTTGCTGCAGCTTATAGAATAATTACCGACAATTGGTTAATGCTCGTCAAATACACGATATTTGCTATATTATTTGGAACATCCATCTATTTAGCTATGCCAAAAAAATATGAAGCAAGTACTGTCTTTATATTAAGAAATCCAATTTTTGCAGACAGAAACAACATCTATAATTACGAAGCAAAATTTCTGAACTATATAGCAGATGATAATGATGTTGACCAATTGATATCAATGGCATCGTCTGATTCGCTGAAGGACAAAATTATTGATAGTTTGCACCTTGCTGCTGCTTATGGCTTTGACAGTACAGATGCTGAGGAAAGACACAAATTGAGGCAAAACTTTCAAAAACGGCTCTTAATATATAGAAACGAATACAAAAGCATTATACTTTCTTATAAAGACAAAGACCCGGAAAGAGCAGCTGTAATAGCCAATCTGTGTGTAGATCTTCTTGAAAAATCTCTTCGGGGTTTTTATAACGGAATGCGGAAAAATGTGTATGGCTCTATTATGAGTAAAGTGCACCAGGAAGATAGTGTAATAGAAGTACTTACAGATTCCCTATCTAAACTGAGGGATATTTATGGTATTTATGACATAGTAAGCCCTTCGCGGTACAACTTAATGTTGAGTGGTATAAAAAATAGTGGCAAGGAAGGATTTTCAAAGGGCATTGAAAAGGTACAGAATGTGGAATCAATAAAAGACGAACTTGTTGGTGACCGTGCAAAACATCTTTCGTTAGCCAACCAGTATTCCACAGGTACCGGAGACGATGAAATGCGGCTGACACATGTAATACAAAAGGCGACACCACCATTTAAGCATTTTGTACTCAATCTGTTTATCAATGCCGGTGTAAGTGCAGTTCTTGGCTTACTGTTTGGTATTGTTATCCTATTTGCTAAAACATTTTTTCACAAAATGAATACAGATACGATTTGAACGTTTCGAGAATTAACAAACATTCCAATATTTTAATGGCAGTAGGGGTCATTTCGCTACTCGCCAGTGTGGCATTTTATGTTTTTACTCAGAACCTTATTATTCTAACCGCTCCCTTTGTATTCTTTTTCCTGCTTTTATGTATTACTAACTGGAATTACGCCTATTGGATACTGTTAGGCTCAATCATAATTTCGGTTCAACTGAGTCTTGGAAAAACCTTGTCTTTATCGCTACCAGACGAGCCTGTCTGTTGGATACTCTCATTAGTATTTGGACTTGTCATTGCGTCCGGTTCGCGGGTAATACCTCGCTGGTGGACGAAAAACCCGGTAGTAATTATCATAGGCTTACAATTTTTATGGCTGATTGTAGCTGTTCTCTACTCTACTGTTTTCTTTTTTTCGGTTAAGTTTTTAGCCGCTAAAATATGGTATCTTATTTGTTTTTTAATTTTTCCGATATTTATAATTAAGGATAAAAAAGACTTCAAAAACCTGTTCTTATGCGTATTAATTCCAATGCTTACAACAATAGTTGTAATTCTTATTCGTCAGATATTACTTAAATTCAGTTTCAACTCCATTTCCACCGCAATAGGCACTATTTATGTTAATCATGTTGAGTACGGAGCAATCTTATCCATCTGTTACCCTATAATTTGGGTTGCTTGGTCTTTATCGGGTAATTCAAAAAGAGTGAAACAGTTTTTGTTTATTTTAATACTATTATTTGCCCCAATTTTGTATTTTTCTTATGCAAGGGCTGCCATATTAGCTGTCATTTTTGCCGCCTTTACCGGATATGCTATAAAGAAAAAATTTGCAACTTATATTATGCCCTGTGTTTACGGAATACTGACTATAACACTTTTTTACTTTATTAGCGGAGAAAAGTATATTAATCTGCGTCCGGACTACGACCATACTGTAATGCACAATGATTATGCAGCCCACCTGATGTCAACCTTCCAGGGGCGAGATGTGTCGTCTATGGAGCGGTTATACAGGTGGGTTGCTGCCATTAGAATGAGTGAAGACAGGCCTCTGGTGGGCTTTGGACCGCACGGCTTTGTAAACAATTACAAAAAATACACTTTATCTATATTTAAAACATTTTCTAGTGAAAATAACGAACATTCCACCACACATAACTATTTCCTTTTTATGCTTACCGAACAGGGATGGCCAGCAATGCTACTTTACGCATTGCTTATTGCTGTAGTGCTAGCCCGCGCCCAGAAAACCTATCATAAACTCACAGATAGATTTTATAAAGGATGCACACTGGCACTTGCTATGGCATTTGCCGCTACATTCGTAAATAATTTTTTCTCTGAATTTATTGAAACACACAAGGTCGGAGCCCTTTTTTACCTTATAATTGCATTGTTACTACTATTGGAACAGAAAAGTAAAGAGCCTGAGTCTGCAATGAATGAAGTCATTGTTACCCCACAGTGTTCCAAGGGTCTTGCTTAGAACATTGTGGGATTATTGCGATGCTATGCATCAGATCCATTTTAGTCTAAATCGGTGGTTACTGAGGTGGTGCGATAACTATAAGCAATAGTTTACTGAGTATTCACTTTTTTCGCCTCATACCATTCATAAGGGTCGCCATTAAAATCAAAATTCTGAATGAACCTTAGTCCAGCACTTTGGAGTACCTTGCGAGAAGCAATATTATCTATCTGCGCTATTCCACATAGTTCCCGGGCATTCAGAACATCCCATGCATAAAATACAGAAGCAATAGCGGTTTCTGTAGCATACCCTTTGCCCCAATATTGCTTGATAAATCGATAGCCGAGATCTAAAAAATTATTGCGACCATTGATAGTTTCTTTCATTAACTTGAGCCCCGACCAACCAATGAAGGTTCCTGTCTCTTTTTTTATTACAGCCCAACGTCCGATACCATTTGTTTCATATTGCTGCCTGATTATTTCTATTACTTCCCGGCATTGTTCTATATTCTGTACAGGTTTGCGACCAAGATACTTATGCACATCAGGGTCAGAATCCAGTAAAAACATACCTTCATCGTCAGTTGGTAACAGGTCTCTCAAAATCAGTCTTTCGGTTTCTATATAGAAGTGCATAAAATGCTGCAATTTTCAGTTTGTCAAAGGAACAAAATAAAAATGATAAAATTCTATATTAGAATAAAAGTGTCGAAAACTATTCGATAACAATATAAAATGAACCCCTTTCTTCCGGATTTTCCATAGGGGATCAGGAAGTGAGAATAAACTCCTTCTCAGAAGGCATTTACTTGACAAAGCTAAATGAAAGTAGTGAAATTCTTAGCTATATACCTTTTCGTTTAGCTTCAGTTCTTTGAATACGTCCGCAGAACGGGCTTATTCTTACTTCTTGATGCCATAACGGAATATCAAGAAGAACGGGAGGCAAACTCGAGCCTCCTGATGAGACAAATGTAGGAGGTAATAGGGCTAAATCCAAAAATAGTATGTATTTATCGGATTCTAATCCAAAAATAATATGTATTTTTGGGTTTTAAATCCGAAATTATGATAAAAAGAATAATCCAAGCTTCAATTCAAGCAAAACTGTTTAAAGGCAAAGCCATATTATTATTCGGTGCAAGACAATGTGGTAAATCTACTTTAGTGGAAGCATTGCTAAAGGAACAAAATTTGGAATGGCTGTATCTAAATGGAGACGATTCAGATGTAAGAGATATCCTCACAAATACCACAGCAACCAAGCTGAAATTGTTAACAGGCAAAAACAAAATTATTTTTATAAATGAGGCACAACGGATACCCAACATAGGACTAACACTTAAATTGTTTACAGACCAAATAAAAGACGTTCAGGTAATAGCAACGGGTTCATCGGCTTTTGAATTATCAAGTCAGGTAAATGAACCACTTACAGGCAGGAAATACGAATTTATGTTATACCCATTAAGTTTTGCTGAAATGACTGAAAATCATGGCTATTTGCAAGAAAAACGACTTATAGAACACCGTATGATATATGGCTCTTACCCGGAAATAGTAACGAATACGGGTGAAGAAAAAGAATTACTTAAGTTATTGGCAGGCAGTTATCTTTATAAAGACTTGCTGATGTTAGAACAGATAAAAAAACCATCTATCCTCGAAAAACTACTTAAAGCTTTGGCATTACAGGTAGGGAGTGAAGTAAACTATTCGGAAATAGCCCAGACGGTTTCAAGCGACAGCAAAACAGTTGATAAATATATAGACCTCTTAGAAAAAGCTTATGTTGTGTTTCGCCTGCCTGCACTTAACCGGAATGTACGCAACGAAATAAAAAAGGGAAAAAAAGTTTATTTTTATGACTGCGGAATCCGTAATGCAATTATCAACAATTTTAATCCACTGACATCAAGAACAGATACCGGTGCATTATGGGAAAATTATTTAATATCTGAAAGATTGAAGTTTTTAAGATATAGAAATATTGATGCAAAACTTTATTTCTGGAGAACCACACAACAACAAGAAATTGATTTGATAGAAGAACACGAAGAGGGCTTAAAGGCATTTGAATTCAAATGGGGTAAAAACGAAAAAGTTCGTTTCCCACAAACATTTACAGATAATTATCCGGATTCGGAAAATAAAATTATATCACCAGATAATGTTGCAGAATTTTTATTAAACCAATAACACCCGGTAATAATTTAATTGTTACAACATTTCTGGTTTGAATATACCTAAGTTCAATTATTAGTAAGCTTACAGATTGCAGTTCTGTAATACATACGAAATATCAATATATTTATTAATAAACATACACAATTATTCTATACCTTAACAATCCAACCGTGTGTATCTTCTTTTCTGCCGTATCTTATATTAGATAGTTCTTGTTTTAGCCAGTTGGTTACTTCCCATGTTTCTACCGGTGGTAGTTCCATTTTTACATCGTGTATGGTTAATGCAGCAATTGGGGCTATAGATGCTGCTGTACCAGTACCGAACGCTTCTTTAAGTTGTCCGTTTTTATGGGCTTCGCTAATTTCATCTATGCTTAAATTACGTTCTTCTACTGTTATGCCTTTTTCGCGAAGCAATGTAATTACACTGTCTCTGGTAACACCTGCAAGTATGGTATCTTGATTAATATCAGGTGTAATTGCTTTATCACCAATTATAAAGAAAACATTCATGGTGCCAATTTCTTGCACATATTTATGTTCAAAGCCATCTGTCCATAAAATTTGGTCATAACCCATTTTTTTAATTTGGCTTGTAGGTAACATACTCATACCATAGTTTCCGGCAGCTTTCGTAAAGCCTATTCCACCCGGAAAAGCACGCACATATTTATCCTGCACATATATTGATACAGGGTGATTATAATAAGGTCCTGCCGGACTTGTCATTATTAAAAATAAGAATTTTTCTGCCGGTCTTACTCCTATAAATTCATCTATAGCTAATAATACCGGGCGTATATATAAAGAAGTATCTTCACCGGTAGGCACCCAATCTCTATCTATATCAATAAGATGTCGCATACCATCAACAAATAACTCACGCGAAACTTCCGGCATAGCCATACGTCTTGCAGAACGGTTAAAGCGAGCCCAATTATCGTTAGGTCTAAAAATGATAGGATTACCATTCGGGTCTTTATAGGCTTTTACACCTTCAAATATTGCTTGCCCGTAATGAAAAAAAGTAGTTGCCGGGCTTAATGCCAAATTAGCAAAAGGAATAACTTCAGGCTTACCCCAAACCCCGTCTTCATAATAAGCAACCAACATGTGGTCTGAATAGGTTTTACCGAATTGTATGTTTGAAGGGTCAACTTCATGAATACGACTATTCTCAACTTTGTTAGTTTTTATACCTGTTTCAGAAACCATCATTTTTTATCGGATTTTTATTGTGATGAATTGATTAATTTTGTACAAAGAAACAAAATATTTTTAGATTGGTATAACATTTAATTTGTCTATATGGATAATGTCTTCACTATAATAAAATCTACCCTTATTCCGGATATTTATGATAAATTTTGGGAAGATATTTCTGACATAAATGAACCTAAGAATACTAAATCGGTATTGATTTTATGTACACCTTTTGCAAACGGAAGTGCTGAGGAGCAACAGTTGTATAAAATGATGGCAGCTTGTAAATTAGAATCTTCGCAATATGTAATTTTTCAGATTAATGAGGGAAATGTTATTGCTTGGCATAAGATTAAAGAGAAATATGCGCCTGAAATTATATTTCTTTTTGGTATTCACCCGCAGCAATTAGGTATTTCTTCTCTTTTTATGCTAAATGAACCTAATAGTTTCAGTGAGTGTATTTGGTTGCCTACTTTATCTTTAAATAATTTGGAAAATAATAGGGAAGCAAAACGACATTTGTGGGAAAAGGGTATGAAACCTGTTTTTATAGATAAAAAATTTGGAGGTAATTAATTTTGTCAACTCCCGAACTAATTTTAAAACAATACTGGGGCTATACTGAATTTAGACCCTATCAAAAAGAAATTATTTTTAGTATTCTGAACAAAAAAGATACGCTTGCTTTACTGCCTACCGGAGGCGGCAAATCTATTTGTTATCAAGTACCTGCTTTAATGCTCGATGGTGTTTGTATAGTTATTTCTCCACTTATTGCATTAATGCAAGACCAAGTAAACAGATTAAAGGAATTAGAGATACCGGCAGAATGCATACATTCCGGTTTGCATTTTAATGAAGTAAAGAGGATACTTGAAAACACAATGCATGGCGCCTATAAGTTACTCTATATATCGCCTGAAAGGCTACAAACAAAGCTGTTTAATGAATATTTAGTAGAGTTTGATTTAAGCTTTATAGCAATAGATGAGGCTCATTGTGTGTCGCAATGGGGGCACGACTTTAGACCTGATTATTTAAAAATAGCAGAATTGAGATCTGTTTTCCCTAATTCGCCTGTTTTGGCACTCACTGCTACTGCCACACCCGATGTAAAAGCAGATATTATTTTGCAGTTAAAAATGAGGAAAACAGAAGTATTTATTCAAAGTTTTTCTAGAGAAAATTTGTTTTTTGAGGTTAGCTATTCTGAAAATAAAAGCGGTGATACCTTAAAGAAAATGAATAAGGATTGCAGTATTATTTATTGTAGAAGCAGGAAACAAACGGAAACAACAACAAAATATTTAGTGGCAAGTGGAATAGAGGCTACAGCCTATCATGCCGGTATGCCTAAAGAAAAAAGGACTGAATCGCAACAATTATGGATGGCGAATAAGAAAAATGTAATGGTTGCTACTACTGCATTTGGTATGGGTATAGATAAGCCCGATGTAAGAATGGTGCTACATTACGATTCTCCGGAACATATAGAAGCCTATTATCAGGAAGCAGGTAGGGCAGGTAGAGACGGGAAAAAATCTTTAGCTCTTACCTACTACAATAGTGCGGATATAGAACGATTATTGGATAGTATTGAATTACAATATCCTCCGGAGGTTTATCTTAGAAAGATATATCAGTCTGTGGCAGAATATTTACAAATTGCCATTGGTGTGCAACCGGATAAGTATTTTTATTTCGATTTATTTGACTTTTGTAAAAAGTTTTCTTATAAGCCAACACACGCCTTGCCTGCATTAAAAATATTAGAGCAAGAAGGCTTATGGACATTAACCGAAGCCGTTTATAGCCCGGCAACTATACAATTTATAACAGATAGACATGTACTTGATAACTTAGTACAGCACCACCAAGAATTAGGTTATATTGTTGTTGGTTTGCTGCGTATGTATAATACAATATTCCATTTTCCTACACCGGTAAGAGAGTCTGCTATTTGCAAACAATTAAAATTAAAACAAGAAGAACTTGCTATTGTATTGCGCCGATTAGAGAAAATGGAAATATTAATTTATAACAAACCGGCTGAGGGTCCGCAAATATTCTTTCACCATTGCCGGGCAGACAGCAACTATTTAATAATAGATTTTAAACGCATTAATGCATTAAAAAAACGGCATATAGATAGAACCAATGCTATGATAGCTTTTTTAGAGAATAAAACAATTTGTAGAGAAAAGATTATTTTAGAATATTTTGGCGAAAAGCCCAAACAAAACTGCGGACATTGCGACGTATGCAGGAGTAAGCAAAAACAGACATTTAATAAAAATGCAATGAAAGAACATTTGTTATCTGCTATTAAAGAACAAAAAACGATAACTGTGCAGCAATTAACCGAAAACTACATTGGTGAAACTAAAATTAAAGTTATTGACCTATTAAGAGAAATGATAGATGACAGAATAATAGTTTTAAAAGAAGACAATAGGGTTTGTATAGAATGAGATGTGTAAACAATTGAATGAATTGTATTTTTTGGGCATCAAGTGAATCAAGAAAATCTAGTGAATCAAGGTTCAGACAAAAATTCCCAAAAATTTCTTATAATTTATCAAATAATTTACATACTTTTAAACAAAATATACTCTTATGAAAAAAGCCCTGTTATTAGTAATTTGCTTGTTGTCATTTACCTGCCTGAAAGCTCAAACAACCTATTCTCACGGGCGTATTACAGCTGTCTATTGGGATTCAGTTTTTCATGATTCTACAACTTGCATGATTACTAGCTTTCCTTCAATTCAAATTTCGATTGATAGTTCTTATTTAGGAGATTCTGTTAAAATTATTGATACTGGTTTAAATGCAATTATCCTTGCAAAACGCAATTTTACTGGGGTTACTCCTTGGACATTTACATCACCTCTGAGTGGATTTGGAACTTCTGATTTTAACGAACTACAAGGAAGACCTGGATATGTTCATGACTTCTATTATGGTGCCAAAATAATTTCTGACTTTGACACTTTGAAATATATAAATAGAAATGATAGTCAATTTATTTCTAATCCTTGTATTTATGATACTTTAACTGGTAACTTTTATGCTGATTTTAATGAAAATTGTATATTTGATAGTAGTGATGTTGGCTTATTTTTTGGTTATTCTTTGGTTGGAGGAGTATTTGAATTTCCAGTAAATATTTCCGAAAATCTCTCAAGTACTGTTGGGTTTCTAAACTATGGAAATAACATAACAGATTATACATATACAGGCCCGTATCGCTACGCAATCCAAAAATCTTGGATGATTAATTATACTGTTTATATGCCAAGCTACTACTCATTTATCTTCCCACCTTCAACCTGCTTTTCAGGTTCATATACATTCACAACCTTACCACAGTCACATGTTGATTTCCCAATTCATTGCACTAGTCTTATAGATGTTCAATGCTATGCTATGTCTCCGTCTTCTATAAGGTTGCACAGAGCATTCTATATGCAACCCTATGTAAGCAATACGGGTTGCGATGCGGCATCCGGTCAACTAACATTTATAAAAGATAGTAGGGTAATTTATAACCCATCTTTAAGCACTTATCCCGCAGACACTGTACATGGCGACACCTTGATATGGAATTATACAGGTCTAACAAATCTTTCCGGTGGTGCCTACTGGAATTGCTTTTTCTCCAACATTTACCTAAGCTTGGACAGCACAGTTGTTGCAGGAGATACCCTTTGTTTTAGCGGTTATACAAATATCCCTTCTACAGACATTAACCCAACAAACAACCATTTCGCATTTTGCTTGCCGGTTGTTTATTCTTACGACCCCAACCTTAAAGAAGTAAGCCCTAAAGGCACCGGTACGCAAGGTTATATACCTACCGATACCGATACACTTACTTATAATCTGCATTTCCAGAATACAGGCAGTGCGGCAGCTGAAAATATTAAAATAATAGATACATTAGACAGCCATATTAACGCTGCAAGTCTCAGAATATTAGGTACAAGCCATAATATGGCTCCTCAATGGTTGGCTCCCCGAGTTGTTCAGTTCAATTTCAATAATATCAATTTACCAGACAGTGGTACCAATTTTGCAGCAAGTCAGGGCGAAGTTCGTTTTAGTGTGGCTTTAAATCCAGGTTTGCCATTTAATACACAAATACGAAACAAAGGGTATATTTATTTCGACCTAAACCCACCTGTTATTACCAATACTACCCTGAATACCATTGATAAACCAAGCTATGTTGACCCAATTATTGCCAATACGGGAGTCTATATTTATCCTAACCCTGCAAACGAGTATATAACGGTTGAAAATTTGAATGGTGGTGAAATAACAATTATGAACATGAATGGCACAATAATTTTACAACAAAATGTGTTAAATGATAAAGTTACAATAGATTTAAAAAGTTTGCCAAGTGGTATCTATCTTTTAAGAATCCTAAACGATAAAAATACTGCAACAAGCAAGTTTATTAAATATTAATTATTGGGAACATATCCCTCCTGATGTTATAATTGGCATCAAGAGAGCCGCCTTCTCAAAAAATTATAAACGAGCTTATACCAGTTAGGATTCTTAGTAACATTATGAAAAATAGGTTATTTAACAATCAAAAATTATGGATAACTGGAATTCATTATTTACCTATGACCCTGTAGATGCATTAGTATCATCGGGCAATAAAGCGGTTTCCTTTTTTGCAGCAAAGTTTTTATTAGATAATGAGAAGGATAACCCACAAAGCTTGTGGATATTACCAGAAGCCCGGCATATTATAAGAATGCAGCAAAAAGATGGGTCTTG
Organism: uncultured Bacteroidota bacterium; assembly: GCA_903929195.1. GTDB lineage: Bacteria > Bacteroidota > Bacteroidia > Chitinophagales > Chitinophagaceae > CAIYTT01. Next base: position 890 of record CAIYTT010000131.1, on the reverse strand, counting down.
GAAATATCCCGGAGGCAATACTAAAATTCGTTCGCAAGAAAATTATGATCAAATTGAAACATACAGGAATCTTGGATACCTTGTAGAAAGTTTTGGCTTTGATAACAGACATCCGGTAATTTCAAATGCTGCAAATTTTTTATTTCGTTTTCAAACAGAAGAGGGAGATATAAGAGGAATTCTTGGTAATCAATACACACCATATTATACTGCCGCAATAATAGAATTGCTTATTAAGAGTGGTTATATGAAAGACGAACGTGTTGAATATGCTTTTAAATGGCTTAATTCTATACGACAAAACGATGGCGGTTGGGCAATACCTTTCAGAACACTCAAAAAAAATCTTAATGCCATTACTGCGGAAACAAATACTTTGCAGCCAAACAAGACACAACCATTTTCCCATATGGTTACCGGTGTAGTTTTGCGTGCCTATGCTGCGCATGATGAGTATCGTATTACTACGGAAGCAAAAATAGCAGGTAGATTATTATTGTCTAATTTTTTCAAAAAAGATAATTATCCAGACAGGGCTAGCTCGGACTTTTGGTTAAAATTTACTTTTCCATTTTGGTTTACCGATTTGATTTCGGCTTTGGATAGTCTTTCTATGCTGGGCTTTAAAAAAAATGAACCACAAATTGAAATAGCTATACAATGGTTACTTTCTCAACAACAGGAAAATGGTATATGGAAATTGAAAACATTGAAAAATAAACACGATTACCAAACGGAGTTGTGGTTGTCTTTGGCTATTTGCCGAATTGTAAAACGACTTTATACTTAAAAAAAAACATACTGTGAAAAACGGTTCTTTTTACTTAAAAAACACAATGGCATATAGGCATGAATAGTTCCTTAATCACAAAATTCCAAACCAATTTATT
>CAIYTT010000130.1 GCA_903929195.1 uncultured Bacteroidota bacterium | reverse complement strand
AGTTGAGAGTTGAGAGAAGGCAGGCAGCTCGTGGAACGGTTATTGATGAGCTTTGGGTTTTCTCGTGTTCCTTGATAAATTGTGCCATCTGGTTTTTGGCTCTGCTTCTTTAAGGTGCATGATTATTTTCTCGGTTCTGTTTTCTTTCTGTCTGTAATATCTAAACCGTATGCTATTACTTGTATTACTTCATTATATTCGTTAAGAACCGGATACAGATGGCGCAGTATATACGCAGTACTACCATCTCTTTTTGTAATTTTATCTTCCCAAAAATATATTTTTTTAGATGCTACTACTTTTTCAAATTGTAGTTTTCTATTATTGGTAATTTCAATTGATTTTCCTCTGCGTAAACAGTATTCTTCATCATTTTTACCAATCATCCATTTCCTTAGTTCCGCATCTTTTATGGCTGTAGGGTTAATAAATAAATAATCATGATTGGGGTTAAATGCAACAATATCGGCAGGAATATTATTTAATACGTTTTCATAAAATTTTCGTTGTTCTTCTAATTTACTATCTGCAATTACTCTTTCCGTAATATCCTCAAAATTCCATAAATGACCTTCATATTTGCCATCCATAAAAATGGGTACATAGTCTCTTTCAAAAAACCTGCCATCGGTTAATTCCAGTTTTTCGTGTAATACAATTTGTTTTTTCTCAAGTATTTCCTCTACACGTTCTACAAAATTTTCGGGGTTAGCAAAAAGGCTCTTACTTTGTTTTGTTGCATTGGCAAAACCCATACCTATTAATTGGCTTACAGGTATAGTAATTCCAAATATATCACAAAATTTCTCGTTTATTAAAAGAATTTTCCGGTCTTTATTTTCTACAATTACACCCGAGTGTAAGTTTTGAATAAGATAAGATAAACGGTTATTTGTTTCTTTTAGCTGTATTTCTAATTGTTTTTGTTGGTCAACATCGGTTATTGTACCAATAACCAAACAAGGTTTACCTCTTTCGTCCCATTCAACAATAATACCCCGAACTACAAAGTATTTATATTTACCACTTTTATGCAGTAGTCTGTGTTCAACAATTAATTGGGCAGTTTCGCCATTAATATATTCATCAAATGCAGCATTTACTTTTTCTAAGTCATCGGTGTGTATGGAATCGTGCCATTGTTGTATTGTAAATTCATCATCAACTTCATATCCTAATGCTTTTTTATAAGGTGGGAAGGACGGTGATTCTTCATTTTTTAAATCATATTGCCAAATACCGTCTCCATTACCTTCAAGGGCAAATTTCCATAGATGCTCGCTGTATTTTATTGCCTTTTTTTGTTCGTTTGTTACTTGCAACAAATTTTTTATGTCATTTGTAGCAATTTCTTGTGCTTTTAGTATATTTAATTGGTCTATAACAGAATCATGTTTTGCAAAATCATTAAGGGTAAGATTGTTTTTTTCTAAGTCCTCCATAGAACTGAACCAAGGTGTGCCTATAAATAGAAGTTTATTTTCATCTTCTAAATATTCTATTTGACCTCTTAAAATATTATCGTTAGAATCAATAATATTAATTAATATAATATTATTTTTTAATGCTAATAGATTAGAAAAACTAATTGTGTTTAATTTTGGTCTGGTAATTTTGAAACAATCAGTAAAAGGTTGTCCAGATTTTAGTTCTGTAATTTTAGCTAATGATTTGCCAAATGAACAAACATTCAAATTTTCATCAATGAGAATATAAAAAGGGAAAAGTCTGTTAAATTGTTCTATACCAAAAGAAAATGAAGATATTGCCATAAAATATTCTGTAATCTTTATAATGTATATTCATTTTGTTTAAGTTATTCGTTGCAAAATGAATTTTATTAATCTATCAATAAAAATACTTCAATTTTCTTTATTTATAATAAAAACCTATACTAATAAAAAATTTATTGTGTTATTTTAAATATAGGATTATATGAATAAAGTATACAATAAATACATAATGTATAAAATTTTATTTTTACATTAATGTTTTATATATTTATGAAGGTTTTCAGCAGTGAGTGGTTTATAAAAATACTCTAAAACTTTTTTATATTTTTTCGATTTGTTTTTATCTTCATTATTTATAGATGAAGATAAAACGATAATGGGAGAATTTGCTTCGCTTTTTTGATAATCATCTAAAAAATCCCAACCAGACCTCCCTTTGGGGAAATTTAAATCAAGAAAAATGATTCTGTTGTTGTAAGGGTATCTCTTTAAATAACTTAATGCCGGTTCAATATCATCAAAGATTTTTACGGGTGTATTAGGTAAAAATATAGTAATAATTTTTTTGTGAATAATATTCGTTAATTGGTCGTCATCTACCAAACAAATTTCGCTTATTTCATCATTTACTTTTACTGCCTCCTCTTGTTTCTTTATACTTTCGTCTAAATTTATATTAGAATTTATTTTTGATATAATAGAGTTTATTTTATTTACCGGACTTTCTAATTGCTGTAAATAGTTTTTGAGTTCTTCTAAATTATTTTCTGCAGATTTGCTGGCATTAAGCAAGGTCATAATTTTAGCAAATTCATGTCTTAAATCGTGGGACGTAACAAATGAAAACTCTTTTATTTTATCATTTTTTTCCTTTATTTGTATTTCATCATTTTTTCTTTTTGTAATGTCAATAGCAATTATCATAAAGCCATAAAAATCTTCTTTTTCTTCTAAAGGTTCTAATCTCAAATCAAGCCAAAATTTTCGTCCGTTTTTGCTGTAGTTTAATATTTCTACTCTTGTAATTTCTTTTTTCTGTATGCCTTCGTGCAGTATATTTATTGTTTCTACATTTGTTTCACTTCCGTATATTAAATTTCCGGTCTTTTTTCCTAAAGACTCTTCTAAACTATATTCGGTAATATTTATAAATGCATCGTTTACCCAAGTTATATTGGCATTGCTGTCTGTTAAAATTATTACATTGCTTGTTTTTGTAATAATATCTGAGAATTTACGAGATATATGTATTGCTTTTTCTAAATTTTGATTTTTTATCTCTAAATTATCCAAATTGTGTTTTAATTCTGTCATATCGCTGCCCATAATAAAATATACATTTGTTTTATCATTAAATATTACTTGTAAGTCTATTGTTCTTTTTATCCCATCTTTGTCTATAATACGAATCTCAGTTTTCGATTTAATATTTTGATAAGCTTCATCAATTGATTTTAAAAGTATTTTTTTTGATGGTTCTTGAAAATAATTTAATAAAAAATTTGAGTCAGAATTTTCCTGATTCGTATTTATTCCTAAAATACTTGAGCTTGCATTATTTGAATAAATTAATTCAAAATTTTCTGCATTTATACACCAAACAAAATTATTGATATTATTATTTATACAGTTAAAAATATCATTTATTATTGTATCAAACATGCACTATTGATTAAAAAATAAAACTTTAGCAAAAGTAATCTAAAAGTTGATAAAGTTAAAGGTAATATAAATAACAAATTGTCAATGGCAATACGCATTTATAAAATAGTGTATTTATATAGTTGTTTAATGTATTTGCACTTTTAAGTGTAAATGATAGAAATATAAATTATTTATAATTAAAATTTGTTTGTAGTAAGAGGTGTTTATTTATTTATTTTTTGTAAAAATTGTTAGATTACTTATTTTTATCCGTAATGGCAAAGAAAAATAATACTCAAAAATATAATATTAATAGTAGTAAAAATAGAATAGAGCCTAATGAAAATAAAAAATTGGGCAAAACCTATAAGGATACAGATGTTTCTAAAACACAGAAAATAATATTTAATAGCTCTTTGCTATTAAGTATTGTTTCCTGTATATGTATTGCCTTTTCTATATATCTTTTCTTGAAACCATGCTTAGAGAATGAACTTACTAACTGGGATGATGCCGGATATTTACTTAATAATAATTTAATTCGTGATTTAAGCTTTGATGGTATAAAAAACATATTTTCTAAACCCATTATGGGTAATTATCACCCTATTACTATTTTAAGTTATGCATTAGAGTATAATTGGTTTGGTATGCAGCCTTATCAATACCATTTAGATAATTTATTATTACACATATTAAATGCTTTGCTTGTTTATTGGTTTTTACATTTGCTATGTAAAAACAATATGGTTGCACTTATTGCTTCGTTTTTGTTTGGTTTGCACCCTATGCTTGTAGAGACTGTGGCATGGGTAGCAGACCGTAAAGATTTATTATATGTATTATTTTATGTTTCTTCATGCATTATTTGGTTATTTTATATAAGACTCGGAAATAAAAATGGATATTGGCAATATTTGTTCGTGCTTTTATTTGCTTTATTTTCACTTTTATCAAAACCCGTTGCAGTTACACTACCTTTCAGTTTATTATTAATAGATTATTTTGAAGGAAGAAAAATTAACTGGGAACTAGTTTTAGAAAAAAGCCCATTATTTATTCTTTCACTTGTATTCGGTATCATTGCCATTAAGATACAAAAAGATACAGGAGCAATAAATTCAACCAATATTTCTTATTCTTTTTTAGAAAGAATTGCTCTTGGCTCTTTTGCATTTGCTATATATGTATATAAATTAATTTTTCCATTAGGTCTTCATTGTTTTTACCCATATCCTGCTAAAATAAATAATGTTTTGCCTTATTTGTTTTATGTATATCCTTTAGGAATTATTTTGTTTTTTGGAGTGATTTGGAGATTTTTTAGATTTAATAAAATAGTTGTTTTTGGCATATCTTTTTTTGTAACTAATATTGTTTTATTGATACAATTGGTACCCGTTGGTGATGCTATTGTGGCAGAAAGATATACTTATTTGTCATGTATAGGTGTTTTTTATTTAATATCTTGTTTTATTTATTTTTTATATAATAGACTAACAAAGATTACATATAAATACATAATGATTTTATTTGTTGTAATGTATATTTATGTATTGGGTTATCAGAGTAATTTAAGATGTAGGGATTGGCACGACTCTGTGAGTTTATGGACCAGCGAGATTAAAGAAGAATCTATAAATGCGCCTATAGCCTATAATAATCTTGCGTATGGTTACTTTACTAAATATTCTGATATAAATACGAATAAAGAAGAAAAGAAAATAGACTTAGATTCTGCTTTTATATCCATGAAACAATCAGTAGCCCTTACACCCTACTTTGTAAATTCTATAAGAGGTCTAGGGATGCTCTATTTTGCACACAAAGATTTTGATTCTGCATTATTTTACTTTAAACGTGTAATAGACTTAAAACCCACAGCAGAAGCGTATGGCGATTATGGTAAGGTATTAGATATGAAAGGTTTTGAAGATTCTGCATTAATAGAATATAATTTATCAATAGAAATGAATCCTAATTTATATCCGCAGTATTTTAATAGAAGCCAAATATTAAAACGAAAAAACAGGTATGAAGAGGCAGAAAAAGATTTAAACAAAGCAATAGAATTAAAGCCGGAAATATCAGAATTATATTATGCAAGGTCTTATTGTTATGCAAAAAAAGGTGATAAAAAAAATGCCGCAAAAGACATTGAAAAAGCAAAGTCTTTAGGATTTACAAAAATAGATACTACTTATTATCGTATTATGAAAACACAATAAATAAATAATTATTAAATGCATATTTTGCTATAATAAGTTTATTATAACTACTACATTTACAACAAATTTTTTATTTTAAATAAAACACATGAAAAAAAATAAATTTATATTTATAATATTGTATTTTATTGCAATTGCAATAGTAGTGTATTTTTCTGCTCTTACATTTCATTATATCGAAGGCGATGATGCAACAACAATATTATATCATTTAATGGGTAGAAATAAGGCAATCCAAGTACCTTATGGGGCATATCACTCTATGTTTGATTATATTTTATCTTTTTTGCCAAGTAACGAGCCAATTCTACTTTCATTTTCTATGTTATTTACATTTATTTTCTCTTTTATTTTAATTATCTTATTAACGTATTATGTATATAAATATTATAATGAAAAAAATGTCAATAATGTTGAAAATAGCAATAAATATATATTTTATTTTCTATTAATATTACCATTTTTAATTCCGGAATTAATATTTTTCGGGCTATTATATAACCCAACAGTAATAGGAATGAGTTTCCTTGTTGGGTCTTATTTATTATTTCTAAACAACAAATCATGGAAAAACAGAATACTATCTATTTTACTTTTTGGTATTGGTATCTCTTTTAGATGGAATTTAGCTATGTTTGGTGTTACATTTATTGTAGAGCTAATTTGGGAAATAGTACAAAAAGATAATACTAAAAATAAAATAATAAATAATATATTGTTTGCATTCGGATTAATATTGAGTCCATTTTTCTTTATATATATAAGTGGTTATTCGCCAAAAGATTTTTTTGAAATTTTATTATGGGGTAAAAGTTATGTCGATAAAATAGATTTTAGTCTTTTTAGCTTTTTAGGTTGCGGTGCCTCTATGTTTACTCCACTATTTATTATTCTTTTTATTTTAGGTATCATAAGGCAAATAATTACAAAAGATTTTAAGATATTTATTTTATTGTTATGTAATGAAATTCCATTATTGCTTTTTAAAACAGGCTTGCTACCTAAAATGCTAATTACACTTTTTCCTTTTATATTGATTATTTGTTGCACAGGTTTTATTTATTTAGTAAAAAATAGGAATTATATAATAAATTCTATCGTTGTTATTCTTCTTTTTATCCCTTGGTTCGTAGGTGTAAATATTAATGTAGATAATACTTTATGGGGCCCGGGTTTTGAGAAAAAAAATATAATTGCAAAAAATAATTATGAAAGTAATAGTTCAAAAAATCCCAATAAAAGACTTAAAAATATGAAAGTAAAAATGAAACTAAATGGTGGTTTTGCTATACCTACACCAGAAGGAGCCAGACCATTTTGGGGCTATTTTTATGTAGTTTTTGGTGGACAATGGAAACAAATGTTCGTAAATTTTTATGAAGAAATGGACAATAGTGTCAAATTTTCAAAAAGAACGAACTCATATTTAATACAAGATAATAAATTTTCATACATTCAATGCATTTTATATAAAGATGGTTATAAATGTAATACCAAATTTATTAAAGACTCTTCCCAAAATATTTATTATAGAAAATATTTTTCCGGTACAGATAGTATTACCATAGTAACACCTTTAGATAAAAAAATAGATTTAAATTGGCTAAATAGTCTTAAAAATATTAAAGACTCAACATCAATTTATGTTTCTTATTCTAATATTACAATAAATTTAAATAATTTAGATAAATT
>CAIYTT010000129.1 GCA_903929195.1 uncultured Bacteroidota bacterium | reverse complement strand
TTATTTTTCTTACCACCAATTAGTGGGTCTTCATACGTTTGAATTTGAATAGTTCTCATTGGTGCATAATATAATTTTTGCTGAACTTCGCCCAAAGCAGAATGTTTAAACGTTTCTATATAGATGCCTCTTACTTTTTCTGTATTCATATCTATGCTCAACATAAATTTCCGAACAAAAAAATCATCTTCACTTGCATCAAGCATTAGGTTCACCGTTTGGTCTTCCTTGTCTTCAATTTGATTAAACTTATAATGACCTACATATTTTTTATCACTTATGTCAGTTTCATAAAAAGTATCAAATATTTCATTCCAATTCAATGTATCGGAATTAGAATAAGATGAATCAACTTTACCATCAATTTTAATTGTTTTAAGAATTACAAATGGTTTGCCGGCATTTGCCTTCCATTGATTATAAATATACTTCTTAATAGAAAAATTAGTTCCGTTAGTTGCTGCTAATCGTTCTTCTAAAGTTGCTTCTTTACATGAAATAAAAAAAATACAAATAAATATATTTAAAAATGTAAAGTACTTAATTTTTTGTTGCATCAGAAATAATTTATTATATATTAATTAAATTGAGGATTATGAGGAATGTTGTAAAGATAAGAATAGTCTTTACCAAATAACTCAATTGCATTTTTCCATATATCTTTTATGTCTTTCGAAAATACTATATTTTGTGGTGCATCGGCAATAAACCATGTTTTTTCTTTAATTTCCTTTTCTAATTGGCCTGCCGTCCACCCTGAATAACCTATAAATAATCTAATATCTTCTTCCAAATTTTCTTTAGACAATAAACATTTTTGTAAAGCGTCAAAAGAACCGCCCCAATAAATTCCAGGCAATATCTCGGTACCACCAATTATTTCCGGTAATCTATGTAATAAGTGTAATGTATCTTCTTGTACCGGGCCACCTTTATATATTTGCAAATCAGAATCTTTAAAACTAATTATTAAATCACCTAAAGTAAATATGCTTAGTTGATTTAAAATAAAGCCAATAGTACCTTCTTCGTTATGCTCACAAATAAAAATTACGGTTCTATAAAAAATTCGGTCTGCTAAAAATGGTTCTGCAATAAGCAATTTGCCTTTCTCTAATTTTGAGTTATTAAAAGGCATTTTTAAATTTATATATTCCATTATTTTTTTAATTTCACGATGTGATTTACAAAATTAAGCTCTAAATGGTTAAAGAAGAAGTAATATTCTACTCAATTTATGATAATTTATTATTACAATCTATTTTTGTTGAATGAAAATATCAATTATTACTTTGCTAATTATTTTTTTAACAATAAATAGCAATTATTTAAATGCACAACAAAATGACAAATCTTTATTATGGAAAATTAGTGGTAATAACTTAAAGAAACCATCTTATTTATTTGGGACAATTCATATTATATGTATTACTGATTTCATTTGGACTGATGCTATGAGTAACTCTTTTAAAGATTGTGATAAAGTTTGTTTTGAAATGAATTTGAGCGACCCAAACATAATAAAAGAATCAGCATCCGCTTTTTTTGATAAGTCAGGCAAACAACTTAAAGACTATTTTACAAAAGATGAATATCTAAATATTAAAAAGTATTTTAAAGAAAATGTAGGTATAGATATAGATTTTTTAAAAGAACTGAAGCCTTTTGCTTTACAAAGCTTTTTAATTAGTAAAATTCCGGATTGTAGCAAAACAATATCTTATGAAGACAGCCTTATGAAAATTGCGCAAAATCAAAAAAAAGAAATTATTGGTATTGAAACAGTAAAAGAACAGATTGATGCTTTGGAAAGTATTTCAAACGATTCAATAGTAAATAATCTAATTAAAGAAATAAACAATATTTCAAGCGAAGACAAAGAATATTTCAAACTATTTTCTGCATATAAAAACCAAGACCTTCCTTTAATAAATAGTATATTAACCCAATCTGATATTGAACCTATTGAAATGAAGGCACTATTAATTGATAGAAATACAAAATGGATTAAACGAATAATAGATAGTATAAATGTATCTTCCGTCTTTTTTGCGGTAGGTGCTGCACATTTATACGGAGAAACAGGAATTATAAAACTATTAAAAAAACAAGGCTATACATTAGAACCAATAAAATAATATTTTTATTATTATCTAAGGTACAATAGCAGAATCTATTACAGGATTAGCACTCACTGCGTTATAAACATTCTTACCGGTTGTAAAATCCTCATAAAGTGAATAATCTGTATTTACATAACCATAGGCAGCTAAATAAACAAGACTACCACTTGTGAAACCGACATTGAAAAGGTCTTGAGCCGGAATATTAATTATAGTTTTAGTACTGTTTGCAGTAATTGTTTTTGTATAAACCAATAAATATTGCGAAACATTATTACTTACACTATTAGAATTAGATACAAATAAGATACAATTTCTTGCTCTTGTATCGGCTGAGAAATTTATAATTACAGAATCATTTAATGCCGTTTTTATTGCTGAAATACCCCCGGAAATTGGATTAAAGCTTGGAATTATAGAAAGTTTAATATCTCTGTTTAAAGTATCTTTTAAAAACTGAAAATTATTAATGTATGTTGAAGCAAAACCAGTAATACTTGCACTAATATTATAATCACCGGTAATTACATTTGAATCAATATAATATCCCGTACTATCTGGATTTAAAAATAGATTTTTATTAAAAAGCAAGGTTACGCCCTTTAATCCGGAAATAATTTTACTGCCATATTGGTCATAAAGACTAACATGACCATTAATTACACCTGTATAAGCCGGACCGGATGGTCCTATTGCACCTGTAGCGCCTGTAGGACCTGTTGGTCCCTCTTTAGCACATGAAAAAAAGATAGATGCAATTATTATTATAATAGATAATTTTTTCATTTTATTTATTAAGACAACAAAAGTACCAAAAAGTTTAATGATAATATTACAATTACTTTGCCAAATTTTCATTATTTTGTCTTATATTTGCAATAATATTGTTTTTTATAAATTCAATATTATATTTA
>CAIYTT010000128.1 GCA_903929195.1 uncultured Bacteroidota bacterium | reverse complement strand
CTTAATGATTCTACTTTATTAAGCCCAATCGCAACACCTAATGTTGGCACTATTTACACACTAACAGAAATATTACCTAATTCAGGTTGTCCGTCTGTTAGCAGGCATTTAGATATTGAAATTCAAGCACCACCACCATCAGAATATTTTACCAAAATAACGTGTGTGGGTACAAATTTACCCGTTAACATTAAGCATGTTTCTGATTCATTTACCTATACTTATTTATGGACGCCCGCAACATATCTAAATAACCCAACAGTAGGCGACCCAATAATTACCCCTACCGATACGGGTACATTTATATACTCTGTTTTGGTATCTACTTCAGCAGGTTGCTTTAATTTCGATACTGTTACACTTATTTCAACACCCGGCATTTCAATTGCAGTTAACCCAATGGTAGCTACTATAAAATATGGCGAACATATACAATTGAATGCGATTAATAATTCTATTTATGAGTTGCTATATATGTGGATACCTGATAATGGGACACTATCAAATCCCAATATAAATAATCCGGTAGCTACACCTACAGACACTACTTTATATACTGTAATTGCTATGAATAGTTTTGGTTGTACCGATACTGCACATGTAATCATTAATATAGATTACAATGTTAATGACATAATACCTACAGCATTTACGCCAAATGGTGATGGTTTAAATGATATTTTTAGGGTTGTAAATTTAAAGTATCAAAAATTGATAGACTTTAGGGTCTTTAATCGTTGGGGGCAACAAATCTATCAAACAATTAATCCTGATGCCGGTTGGGATGGTAATTATAAAGGTGAACCTCAAGACCCTGGTGTATATTATTATATGGTAATATTAGGTAAGCCGGATGGCACACAAAAATATTATTCTGGAGATGTTACTTTAATTAGATAAATCGGGTTTTATATAAAAAATAATCGGGACAAAGTTAACATTTGCCCCGATTATTTGAAATCAAAAAAATTAGATACCTCTTCTTTTATTTTCCTTTTCTATTAAACCCATCTCTCTACTTGTCTGTCCCGCAACCGATGTGTTTTCTTCTGCCCTACGCATAAGGTAAGGTACTACATCTTTTACAGGGCCATAAGGTAAATATTTAGCAACATTATATTTTTGATTTGCAAGATTAAAGGAAATATTGTCGCTCATACCAAACAATTGCGAAATATAGACTCTATTGGTATTAGGTGTTATATTATTATCAATCATATAATTAACAACTTTCAAACAAGAGTTTTCATTATGTGTACCTAAAAACAAAGATAATTTATCTAAATTTTGTAAGCACACATAAGCAGCTTCATCATAATCTCTGTCTGTAGCAGCTTTATTAGGTTGTATCGGGTCGGCATAACCCATTGTTTTTGCTCTCTCTCTTTCTTTTTCCATATAGGCACCCCTTACCAATTTGGCACCTAATATATAACCTTTAGCAGCAGCTGTTTTTATATTATCTATTAAGTAAGGTAAGGTACCATGGCAATACATTTGATAGGTATTAAAAATAATAGCTTCTTTTGTATTATATTTCTCCATCATTCGCTCTGTAAGCTGATTAACACCTTCTACTATCCAAGTTTCTTCGGCATCAATAAGCACCATAATATTTTTTGTATAGGCAGTACTACAAATTTCATCAATTCTATTATGTACTCTTTGCCATTCCAATTCTTCATTTTGACTAAGTATTGCTCCTGAATTTATTTTTTCTAACAGAGCAAAACGAGCAAACCCGGTAACTTTTAAACTTATAAACGGAATATGTTCTTGAGATGCGGCATAATTGATTGCTTTTATAAATTCAGGCACAGCTTTATCAAAGTCTTCTTCGCTTTCTTTACCTTCTACACCGTAATCAAGAATCGTATTTACATTATAATTGCCAATTCTATTAGCGGTTTCTGCTGCTTCTGCAAGTGTTTCACCACCGCAAAATTGTTTAAACAATGTCTTTTTAATAATACCTTTTATAGGAAGCTGCATAGTAAGTGCTGCTTTAGTCATTTTTATACCCAAGCCGGTAAGAGCAGGTGAACCTAAACAAGAAAAAAGAAAAGCAGCACGTTTCATTTCTTGATTACTGCGGTATTTAAAAGCAATTTCTGTATTATTAAAATCAGGTAGCATATATAAAAATTTGGATTTGCAAAGGTAATTCTAATTAGTAAATATAGGCTGATATTTGTCATCTTAAAAACCAACTGATTTATAACAAAGTATATTCAACAAGAAGACTAAAACACATAATTAAAATTGTTCATAAAAATAGATTATTAGCTAATGTATAATGTATTTATTGACAATTATGAAGCTAAAAAAAATAAAAAATTTAAATATGAAGAAAAAAAATAAAAAAAAAATGCTGAAAGTAATTTTTTTATTTAAAAACAACTTAACTTTACGGTCAATTAATTATTAATTTTAAAAAACTTACAAATGAAAAAATTATTTTTACTCTTTACAATTGGCTCTGCTGCTATTTCACTTAATGCACAAGAGTTACAAACAAGAAGTCTTGTTTTTAATCAGCAAGCAATAGTAAACCAAAATGCACAAGCATTGCCAAAAAGTTCGGATTTTCGTATTGTACCGGTATCAACAAACGGTCTTTTAAAATCTTCAGAAAGAACTACAACAGGTGGCGGTAGTCGTTGGTATAGCTATATTGATAATTTAGAAGGTGAGACAGGACCAATGGTTACTATTTTGGGTTCTACTAATATCCAATATTCTATTTGGTCAATTTGGAATGATACTACTGCAAAATTTGGTTATATTCCTACAGGAGGCAGTGCTACCTATTATTATAATACTTGGACATCAATTGGTGAATCTTTTGACCCATTTGCACCTGCTTATAACGACTCTACTGCTTATACATCAACAGCAACTACTAAATACATTAAAGTAGCATCAACAAATGCCTATACAATTGATTCAGTAGGAATTCTTGGTTCTTATATGCGTAACAACGCTAAGCCTTTAGTAGTTGATACCCTTCGTTTATCATTTGTTACCGGTAATGGTACACGTACAGGTAGTGATTTAGGTATTGGGTATTGGGGATGTGCTGCTACAGCAACTACGAGTTTCCCATTAACACCTTATGGTGTTGATACTCTTCGTGTCTTAGACATTAAATACGATAGTATCCATAATCGTGCTGATAGTTCAAATGGTGGTTCAGTTCCGGTTATTGTAAATATACTATTACATGCTACTGATACTGCAAGTTTATGGGCTAAAAATATTGCTGTTAGCATACCTTGTGCTCCTGGTTTTCTTCCTGCAATGTCTGTAAGTTTTATTAGTGGTGATGCTGCATTCCATGCAGGTGATACCGTACAAAGAGCTGATGGTTCTTATAAATATGGTATTTTCAGTCCAATAATTGGGTATCATGGTACTAGTACAGGTGCTTCTTGGGCTCAATATTCTGCAGCAGATTATAATTGTGGTTACTGGAAAGATAATAGCTATAGAAATTGGAGTGCTGGTGGCAGAAGTCAATACTCTCCACTTTGGTCTTGGTCATCAACCAATTCAAGCGGTGCATCAGTAGCTTATCCTGCACAATATTTAGATATGGCTTGGCATGTTAATTGCGGTACTTGCGCATATACTAACATTGTTGTTAACGCTGTTCCTGTTGTTAATAGCACAATTAATTCTGTAAAAGCTTTCCCTAACCCGGCTTCTAACGAAGTTAGAGTTTCTTATACTTTTAATCAAAATACGGATGCTACATTTACTCTTACTAATATCATTGGTCAAGAAGTAGCTTCTCAAAATTTAAATAATGTAATTAACGGCACTACTACATTTAATACTACTAACCTTGCAGGTGGTGTTTATATGTACACAGTTAAAGCAAATGGCGAAACAACTACCGGTCGTGTTGTAATTGCTCATTAATACTATTATTTCTCAATTTACCAAAAGGGATAACACTAGTTGTTATCCCTTTTGTGTTTTATACAATACTAAACTGATAATAATCAGTAGAAAAAGACAAAAAACTTTTTGCAGTAAAGTAGAAATCATGTTAAAACTCATTACTTTTGCTTTATTAAATAATCTAAAAAAGAAGTAATGAAAAAAATAATTTTACTTTTCACAATGGGATTAGCTTATACTGCGGTTAATGCACAGTATGCCCATAATCTAATGACAACCGGTAATATGAAGAAAACGGTTGCGGCAAGTTCTGAAAGAGCAAGAGTTGTTTCACCTGAACTATCACATTCATCTGCAAGAACTACATCTACTCCATTTTGGACTGAGAATTGCGGAACAGGCACATCAAGTTCTTTACCTACAGGCTGGACAACGGGTGCTATGCCCGGTTATACAGTAGGGAATTGGAAATGGGCAGGTGCTGCAACTACCGGTTCTTACAGTATTGGGGTCATTAATTCAACAACATCGGCAAATGGCTGGTTGGTATTCGATTCCGATTCATTGGGCGCAAGTGGTGGTGGTTCAAGCATACCATCAGGTTGGGCACAAGCACCTGTACAAAATTGTTCTAGCCATACGCATGTTGGCCTTACTTTTCAGAATTTATATAAAAAATACAACGATTCTTGTTTTATCTATGTAAGTAATTCCAGTGCTACATTTGCAGCAGGTACCTATACAAGATTTGCAGTATTACCTAACAATACATTAGCCGGTAACGGTGAATTAGCTAACCCTACAACAGCTAGAATTAATATTACATCGGTAGCGGCAGGACAAGCAACTGTTTATATCCGTTTTGTATGCGAAGGCGGTGTTGCAGGTGGTGGCTATAACTGGATGGTTGACGATATTAATTTAGTTGACCTTGATGTTACAGACCCGGCAATTTCAAGCTCCTTTCTTTGGATGCCTGATGCAACTGCAGAAAACAGTTCTGTTTTCAATACTCCATTACAATTTTTAGATAGTATTTATCCGGTTACTTTATTATCAAATTATGGTTATAATGCAGCAGCAGGGGTTGTAAGCAATTCACAAATATTCAAAAACGGTGCATCGGTATATTCACAAAGTTCTACTTATGCATCGTTAGCTGGTGCGGCTTATGATTCTATTGTACAATTTGCAGGCTATAAAATAATAGATACCGGTCATTATGTATGTGCAAATAGTACTACATTCGTAGGTGATGGCGACCTTACTAACAACCACGATACTGCACGATTTGTAATTACAGATACTACATGGATGCAAAACCAAGGTAATTTTACCGGTAGCTACTCTTGTTATAAATCGGGTTCATCCCCATTTTGCTTTTTTAATGGTGTTCGTTTCGATGTTCCATCAAATGTAGTAGGTGATACTGTTTCCGGCTTTGGCGTTGCATTCAGTAGCACAAGTTTACCTACCGGTTCGGGTAAAGTTAATATTCAACTTTACCAAGCACAACAATCAAGTACATCTTGGAGTTTTGTTGGTGCTACTGTACCAAGAGCAATAGTTGGTGGCGATATTTCCGGTACATCTTCATTAGTTTGGGCTGATTTCCGTTCCGACCCATCTAACCTATTAATTTTAAATCCGGGATGGTCATATATTGCGGTAATACAAATGCAAGGTGTAACAACTGACCTTTCTGTATTATCTACAGGCTCTCCTAATGCAACCGGATTCTGCAGCTATTTTGGTGCCCAAGACACTTCAAATAATGATGGAGGCAATAATTTCTCTCATGCTTCACGTGCAGTAGGTATCCAACCAATACCTGCAATCAGAATGTATTTCGGGCATATACCTTTAGGAGTAAATGATATTAATTTTACTAACAAAGTTGGTGATGCATATCCAAATCCTTCAAATACTAATTTTACTGTACCGTTCAATTTAAGCAGAGATGCAAAAGTTACAGTTACATTATCTAATATGATAGGACAGGTTGTAGAAACTAAAAATATTACAGCAATTGCCGGTCAAACAACTAAAGCAACATTTGAAACTGTAGCTTTACCTGCCGGAGTATATGTTTATACCGTTGAGTGCAATGGCTTAAGCTCAACAGGTAAAATTTCTGTTATACATTAATTGATTTAGTATTTATAAAAAAGTAAAGGGTGGCAAATTTGCCACCCTTTACTTTTTTATAAAAAGCGGATATTTATATATAATTTTAAAAATACAAAATGTATAAACATTAGGTAATCTGTATTTTAGATTATTTTTTATTTCTTTTTATAACCCTATTTCATATTATTATCCATAAGAATAAACCTAATCCTTTTGTTTTTCAAAACAATATTCTATTATTGCAATTCAAAGGTCTGAATTTAGACTAAGAATAAAATAAAAAAATGGCAAAAAACCTGTTGATAGTAGAGTCTCCGGCAAAAGCTAAGACTATTGAAAAGATACTTGGCAGTGATTTTGAAGTAAAATCATGTTATGGTCATATTCGCGATTTAGAAAAAGAAGATATGGGGATAGACCTTAAAAACGGCTATAAACCTAAATATATTATATCTGAAGATAAGGAAAAAGTAGTAAAAGAATTAAGAGCATTAGCTAAAAAAAGTGATGAAGTATGGCTTGCTACGGATGAGGACCGTGAAGGAGAAGCTATCAGTTGGCATTTGTGCGAAGTATTGGGATTAGACCCTTATATAACTAAAAGAATCGTTTTTCACGAAATTACAAAACCTGCTATACTAAATGCTGTAAGCAAACCACGTACCGTAAATATGGACTTGGTAAATGCACAACAAGCACGCCGTATCTTAGACCGAATTGTAGGTTTTGAGTTATCGCCTGTATTATGGCGAAAAATGAGTATGCGTAACAATTTATCTGCCGGCAGAGTACAATCGGTTGCAGTAAGAATTATTGTAGAACGCGAACGTGAAATTACCAGATTCAATTCTGTAAGTAATTTTAAAGTAGAAGCTTCTTTTAATGCACCTGATATAAATAAAAAGAAAGTAGTTTTTAAAGCAGAAAGTTCTGAAAAAATAAATGATGTAACAAATGCAGAGGATTATTTAAAAAAATGCATTAATGCAATCTATTCTGTAAAAGATGTACAAGTAAAACCTGCTAAAAAATCGCCGGCAGCACCTTTTACAACTTCCACAATACAACAAGAAGCAAGTAGAAAATTAGGTTATTCTGTTTCTAAAACAATGCTTATAGCCCAAAAGCTATATGAGAATGGTTATATTACCTATATGAGGACCGATTCTACCAATTTGTCTGAAACGGCAATTGATGGAATACGAATGGCTGTTACCTCACAGTATGGCGAAAAATACCATCAACAAAGAGCCTATAAAACAAAAAATGATTCAGCCCAAGAAGCACACGAAGCTATAAGACCTACAGATATGAACACACAATCTGTACCCGAAGCTGATAACAATCGTTTATATGAGCTTATTTGGAAACGAACAATGGCATGCCAAATGGCAGATGCACAAATAGAAAGAACAATAGCAAAAATAAATATTTCTACACAATCCGATATTTTAACTGCAACCGGAGAGGTATTACGTTTTGACGGTTTCCTTAAAGTATATACCGAAGGACATGATGAAGAAGACGAAGAAGAAGGCAGTGAGGGTATGCTACCACCTTTAACAGCAGGACAAGTATTAGAAATGCTTAAAATTACTGCAACTGAACGGTATTCACGCCCTTTACCCAGATTTACAGAGGCATCATTGGTTAAAAAGCTGGAAGAGTTAGGCATAGGTCGTCCTTCTACTTATGCACCTACAATTAGCACAGTACAAGCTAGGGGTTATGTAGAAAAAAGAGACAAAGAAGGGGTGCAGAGAATATTACAATTGCTTACACTACAACAAGAACAAATTAGTAAAACTACATTAAGCGAAAATTTCGGAGCAGAAAAGAGTAAACTTTTCCCTACTGACTTAGGAATGGTAGTAAATGATTTTTTAAGAGAACATTTTACTAAAATATTAGACTTTGATTTTACTGCAAGAATAGAAGAAAAATTTGATGATATTGCTGAAGGTAAACAAATATGGAACAAAATGATTGATGATTTTTACCATCCGTTTCATGACAGTGTTACACATACAATTGAAAATGCAGGAAGAGCAAAAGGTGAACGTGATTTAGGTATAGACCCAACCAGCGGCAAAATGGTTACAGCACGCTTAGGAAGATTTGGCCCTATGGTGCAGATTGGTGTAGTAGCTGAGGGTGAAGAAAAGCCAAGATTTGCCAAATTAAGAGCCAATCAAAGCATAGAAACCATAAACCTGCAAGAGGCATTAGAACTGTTTAGATTGCCCAGAAACATAGGCAAATTAGAAAATGAAGATATAATTTTAAACATAGGTAAATTTGGACCTTATGCGCAACATGCAAAGCAATTCTATTCCTTAAAAAAGGGAATGGATCCTTATACTGTTGAAATAGAAGAAATTGTACCCTTAATTGAAGAAAAAAGAAAAAATAAAGCAGAAAGTGAAATAAAAGTTTTTGAAAAAGAAAAAATAAGAATATTAAACGGTCCTTATGGTCCTTATATAAAACAAGGTTTACGCAATTTTAAAATACCTAAAGAAAAGATTGAAAATGCGGCTATGTTAACAATTGAAGAAGTAAAAGCAATTATAGAGGATGTAAAAGCGAATCCACCGAAAAAAACAGGGGCAGCTAAAAAAGGGAAAAAGTAATTTATGCCATTAAGTAAGGAGATAGCAGCACTTATTCAACTTATTGACGACCCGGATATAGAAGTTTTTGAAGCTGTAGCTACAAAAATTTTATATTTAGGAAAAGAAATACTGCCTAATTTGGAACAATTATTAGAAGTATCCAATAATGAAACAGTACAGAGCCGTGTCGAATTACTAATTTGGAGAGTAAGATATAGTGATTTAGAAAAGGATTTTTTGAAATGGGCAAATGAAAAAAATCCTGATTTATTAAGTGGGGCTATTTTGATTGCTCGTTTTCAATATCCCGACTTAAATATTAAGAATATTATAGCTCAAATTGAACAAATAAGACGTAATGTATGGCTTGACCATAATAATTATCTTACACCCTTTGAACAAGTAAATGTACTTAACAGTATAATTTATAGCTATTATAAATTGCAAGGGCATGAATTGACTATACGCGAGCCAAATTATTTTTTTATTAATAAGGTACTGGAAAATAAACAAGGTAATGCCTATTCAATAAGCATTATTTTACTATGCATTTGTGAGATGTTGGATATACCAATTTTTGCAATAGACATACCTCGACAATTTTTACTTGCATACATTGATACTTTACATAATTTTTTGCCTACCAGAATAAAAGAAGTACAGCAAATACAATTTTATATAGACCCTGTAAATGGTATTGTATTTACGCAAAAAGATGTAGATATGTATTTAAGAAAAATACATGCTGAAAAACAAGAATATTATTCTTTACCACTAAGTAATAAGAGAATAATTTATAAAATGATGGAAGAACTTGCACAATGCTACCGATATTGCAAGCAAGAACATAAAGCAAATTCAATTACAGAGCTTATGAAATTAATAATTGACGAAGCTAATTCTTAATCTTTTTTATATATTTTAAAGAATCATAGTAATTAGATAATTGTATAGCTCTTGTCTTAACAATATTTATTCTACTGTCTGCCCTTGTTTTACACCATTGATAAGTTGTATTATTAAACATATTATCAAAAGATTTGTACTCTGCATCTCTAAATACTAACCATGCAGATTGAGCATGTTTAAATGCTATTTTGTCTTTTGATAATTTTAAAGATTTTAGTACCCCATCAAAAGCTTTATTCATTTCTTTTTCCCAATCAGATATTGCTGAAAATGCACAAGTTCCTATATTTCCAATTGAAGTATCACTATTAATACATTTTTGGTATTTCATGTCTATTCGTTCCCAATTATGCGTTTGTGCATTTACTTTTAAGGAAACAAAAAATATAAAAAAAAGTATAGCGGTTTTCATTAATAAAAAAATCAGTTTGACATATCAGTAATCAAAAAAAATACATGTATATTCTCAGAATTGAAAAGCTTGAAAATATACATGTATTTTTTTAAAAAAGTTTCACTATCTATTTCTCTAAAATAAAATGATGCGTTTCTATCTTGTTTCCTGCAAGAATACTAACTAAATAAATACCATTCGGTACATTTTTATCTATTTCAATACTCGTATTCAGATATCCATTTAAACAAGATACAGTAGTTTGTTTAATAATCTTACCAAGCATATCATCAATTTTTATCTCAACATCATTCGCATCAAGAACACCTATATTTCCTTTCAACGTAAAATTTCCTTTATTAGGATTTGGTACTAATGAAATAGATTCTTTACTATTATTTAAAGTAGTAACACCCACATTCAAAATATGCATGGTGAGTGTGTTACTTGTAACAGGTATCGGATTAGTGCAAGGATTACTGCTTACCATTATACAAGTAATTTTATCTAAGTGTTTTAATGAATCTGTTGCATAAGTAGAATCTGTTGCTCCGGGTATGGGTGAGCCATTCAAATACCATTGATAGGTTGGGTTATTACCGAAATTTATACCTTCAGTATAAAATAATACATATTGCCAATATAAAATATTGGTATCCGGTGTTGCTACAATCCGTATTGTATCTATTAAATTCGGATGTACTACCAAATTGATAGTATCTAAAGACACAACCGTATCGGGAGCTGCACAAAACAAGTTGCTTTGCATCACCACATAAATTTGGTCTCTATAAGAAGTAGGTATAAAAGAATAGTTTCTGCCGGTATCTGCAAACAGACCATTTACATACCACATAAAAACAGGACTATTTCCACCATTTGTATCTGTTGCAGATAGAACAACAGAACCACCGGCACATAATGTATCCATATTACTACTGCATGTTACAGCCGGCAAAATTAACGGATGTACTGATAATACAATATTATCTGTAACAGAATCCGGAATTGCGCATACAGCATTACTATACATTTTACAAGATATAGTATCATTATTTGCCGGTGTGTAACTATAGGTAAGTCCGGTACTCACTACCAACCCATTAACAGACCAAACATAACTGGGGCTTGTTCCCTCATTGACTACCGCAGTTGTAAATACCGGCGTATTGCCAACACAAATTGTATCGCCCAATGAAGAAGATACAACAATACCGGGAGTATGTATTGGGTTTACCAAAAAGGAATAAGTAGTAAAACACCCTGCCGGTAAAGTATAGGTTAAAAGTACAGTACCCGAAGATGCGCCATAAGCTACACCACCTGAAACAGAAGCTATTGTGGAAGAACTACTTGTCCATGTACCTCCCGGTACACCATCACTCAAAGTAACAGAATAACCGGCACAAACATTATTAATACCCATAATAGATGTAGGTATTATATTTACTGCAAATGTATCATAGACACGACAACCTGTTGCTGATAAAGTGTAGAAAACAGTATCTATACCTATTGATGTTCCTGTTACTAAACCACCCGAAGTTACTGTACTGATTGCTGTGTCACTTGTACTCCATATTCCACCGGTTGTAGTGTCTGATAATAAAGAAGTTGAATATAAACAAACAAATGCAGTCCCTGAAATAGGTGCAGGTAATGGATTAACTGTAATATTTTGTGTAATATAACAACCTGTACTACTTAATGTATATATTATTGTAGATGTACCAGCCAATAAACCACTTACTAAACCGGTAGTAGAACCAACAATAGCTACATAAGACGTAGAACTTGACCAAGTACCACCAATTGTTGAATTTGTTAATAAAATAGTTGAACCTGCACAGACACTATTACTACCTGCAATTGCATTAGGTAATGGATTTACTGTTACTGTTTTTGTTACAGAACAACCTGCTGAATTAGTAAACGTTATTATTGTAGTACCTGCTGATAATGCAGAAACTAAACCCGAAGAAGTGATACTTGCAATTGAAGTACTTCCACTTGACCATGTTCCGGACAAAGTAGTATCAGATAAAGTAATACCTGAACCATTACATAATGAACTTGTACCTAAAATAGTACCTGGTACCGGGCTTACAGAAATAACATGTATTGCTGCGGGACAACCTGTTATTGTATAGGTTATTATAGAAGAACCTATTCCAAATGCCGTTATTATACCAGTAGTAGTTCCTATGGTAGCAACTCCAACACTACTGCTTGTCCAAGCTCCACCTGCAGTACCATCTGATAATGTAGCAGTTGAACCATTACAAATTATAGACGTACCTGAAATAACAGTTGGTGTTGTATTTACACTTAAGGTACTGGTTGTATAACAACCCGTTGCACTTAATATATACGATATGGTGGTGGTTCCAGATGTTACTCCCGTTGCAATTCCTGTTGTAGAACCGATACTTGCTGTACCCGGCAAACTACTACTCCAAGTGCCACCTGCCGTTAAATCCGATAAGGTGGTGGTACTTCCCGTACATACGGAACTTGCTCCGGTAATGCCTACCGGATTAGGATTTACAGTTACAATTTGAGTAACATAACACGTTCCGATAGCATAACTTATAGTTGGTGTACCTGCCGATACCCCACTTACTACCCCACTTGTTGATACGGTGGCAGAACCGGTACTACTACTCCATGTTCCACCT
>CAIYTT010000127.1 GCA_903929195.1 uncultured Bacteroidota bacterium | reverse complement strand
GTTCTCATGAACGTATTCAAAGAACTAAAGCTAAATGAATAAAAGGTGTTTCTTTTAGTGGTTTTTTATGAAAAAAATAGGTCTAAAATCACAAAAATGTCAGTATAGAATGATTTGATTCTATCTATTTATACTATTTTTATAAAAATAAGGCATTTTATGAGTAATTTAAATCTTATGCCGACATAGAAAATCATAGAGCAACTATAATGAAAAAATCATAATAATCAACATTTTTCTATACACCAAGTTTTCCCAACTCATCATACAGTTCCCTAAAATCAGGTCTTGATAACACATCCGGCTTTGTTGCAGCATCTCTTAGCAGTGCCAATTTTTCAATGCCCGGATGCTTACAAAGCCCGAGTAAATCATCCAACAGATGCCCGAAAGCACACACCTCCAACCGCTCTAGTGCAGATGCAATCCGTTTATCTGCTATACTGTAAAAAGATGCTGCCCCAAAATCGCCAAATAAAGCATTGCCGTCTTGGTCTATCAGTGTATTATGTGCATACAAATCGCCATGCAAGATGCCACGGCTGTGGAGTTGCTTTGCCACAGAAGCAATCGTACGGGCTATCTTTAACACTTGCATTGGGTTCAGCGAAGAACCTTCCTTAAATACATCCCTTGTGCAACTTTGGAAGCTGGGTGGTAGTCCTAAGTTAAAATAAAAGTCGGGTATCAAATCCATCACCAAGCCGCTTCTGCCTTCCGGGTGTTCACTTATTTGCCCCAACAACTTCACCATACCCGGATGTTCACCTGCCGCAATGAAGGTATTCATCTCATCTTCCGGTAGGCCATCACTGGTAACCAAGCCCTTGAATACCTTGATTGCCACTTCCTTTTTTTCTACACCGGTATCGAGTGCCGCTTGGTAGATAAAACCGGATGCCCCTTCGCCAAGCAAGTGTTTGATTTGTAAATCCTGCCAGCTAAAATTGGGGATGCAGGCTTGAGGTCGGAACTCACAAAAAGGGTTGCCTGAAAAAGCCAGCCATGATAGACGCGGCATTGATAAAAGCCAAATAGGCAACTCTGAAAGGCAATTAGCAGATATCCTCAAAAGCGAAAGATTACTGCACCTGTTCAATGTATTGGGCAGATTCGTCAGCCTATTTCCTGCCAGTGCCAGTTTCTGCATCCGTATGCAATTACCTATTTCTTTCGGTAGTTCTTCAATTCGGTTATTAGTGAGTATAAGCCAGCGAATGTTGGTGTTGAGAGCCATAGGGGGAATCCTCTCAATTCTGTTTGCTTTAAACCCTACCATATCCAAAAGCGGGCAATCAGCCAAAACCTCCGGAAAAACGCTAAACAAATTGTCAGAACAAAATAATATCCTTAGTTTTTTTAGACAGCCAAAATCCTTAGGCAGCTCACTAAGCTTATTTTTAGAAAGATCCAGTACCTCCAGCGTATCACCTAAGTCAAATATCTCCCTTGGGAACTCCGTCAGTTCCTCTGCTATTTTCAGGGACACTGCCCCCTTTAGTTCACCGTTTCGTAGTTGTTGGAGGCTCTGCATGATTCTATAATTGTCTGTGAGGGCAAAAGTAATAGATTTTTTGGGCTTCGCCTTTGTTGGCGTTTTCACCAACAAATAGTATTTATTTGCAATGTAAATAAAATAATATTTTAAATATATCAATCTCTATATTGGTGAAAACACCAACATAGGTTGATAATGGTGCATTCCATAAAACCAAATGCTTGATTATACCTGGATAATATACACTTGCAAAACATGCAAGAGAGCTTCGCCGCCTATTTGAAAAGGATGAAATTTAATAAATGTAGTCCTCGGAGAAAGCACCATATTACTATTGGATATAAAGATATTCCAACTAAAGCATTGCCTGCAATCAAAGAGGCTTACGCATCACGCCCTTTTAATGCATCGTTCAAATGCGATCATATAAAGTTGTGGAAACATGACGGAGCTAATTGGCAGACAGCCGCAAATTTTAAATTTAGTTAGTACAAAAGAATTGTATTCAAATCTTTCATAAAATAGTTCGAAAGTTGTTCTTCTCTCTGCTGAAATTTAAAACCCTGTTTGGCAAGGGTTTTATCGTTAGAATATACTCGTTCTAATGATTTTGTTAATCTTCAAAATGCAACTCGGCTAAATTAATTTATTTTAGTTTTTTTTAGTCGGTTAGCAGTGAAAAAGAATTCTTATTTTCGTACTGTTTTTTATACTTTAAACAGCATTATATGAATAATAGATTATTTCTTGTATTTTTTATTTTTACTATTTTAATGTTTTCTAATAAAAGTTATGCTGCATTCCCTATAAAAAGTACAGAGAATAGAAATCAATTAAATACAGAAATTAATAACTCTAATGATGATGACGACGAATATTATATGTATTCTGCTGGTCATAGTCATGGCGGTCATCACAGCTCATCGCATCATTGGCATGGTGTAGCACATAGCCACCACACTCATGCGTATCATTACCACCACCATTATCACCATTACCATAGCCATTATTCACATCATCGTACTTATGCAGACAGAAGCACAAGCTATTCTGAATTTGGTAGCTTCTCTTTAGTAATGGACTTATGTTCTGTTATCTCTTTTGTAATTTGGGGTAGTGTTGTTGCAATGGTTTTTGCAGGTTTAGGGGTCTTTTTTGCACTTGCAGGTCTTTTATTTGATAGATATAAGGCTCGGGCTGTATTAGGACTAATTATCAGCGCAATAGGTCTCGGTACCTTATTGGTACTATATAATTTATTAATTATTTAGAGTTTTAGTCTTCTTTAATATAGTGCGAGCAAAAGCTGCTAGTAACATTTGTAATTCTTCCTGTTGATTCTCTAATACCTATTCCCGCAGCCTTGCCACCTATTACCCAGCTACCTATAATAGGGTGTTTGCCGTCAAATTCAGGTAATTCAAAATATTCTTGATATATAAAACCTTCATCTCCATACTCACCTTGTGTTTCCTCAATTGTGTTCCCGTTTGCAAATAAACTTACATTTTCACCCTCCCTTGAAAAGATTGGCTTTTTTGCATAGTTTTTTACCCTTACAACATCTTCTTCATTACATGTACAAGGTAAAATATAGGGTGAGTTAGGGAATAGTTCATATATGTATTTCAACATCATCTTATTAGACAATATGGCCTTATAAGGTGGTTCAATCCAATAACAGGTATCTTTGTTTTTTATAAGGTATTTGCCAAAAGGTTCATCAAACAGCCATTCGTAGGGATATAGTTTGAATATGTTTGATATTAAATTGTCTTTGCCATCAATAAATAAATCTGCTTCATTAAGTCCAATATCTTCTATAAATATAAAATCGGTATCCAAACCGGCTTGTATAGCCACATCTTGTAAGTATTTTGTGGTTACAAAATCTTCCTGATTATTATTACAAGTAAAATAAAGTTTACTGCCCGATAGTTTATTTTTAATACCTATAAAATGTTGTAGCAACGCATCATGAATGCAATTAAATTGGTCTAATTCTTTATTATAATCCTGCAACCAAAACCATTGTATAGCACTCGATTCTAAAAGTAAAGTAGGAGTATCGGCATTAAATTCTAATAATTTTAGTTGTCCGTTGTTAAAGGCTAAATCAAAACGACCATAAATACTTGTATTTTTTTGTTCCCAAGACCATTCAATTAATTCAGCATATTCTTCAGGTATAAAGAACTCCTTCCATAATTTATTTTTAATTACATATTCAGTAACAACTAAGCACATTTCAAAAATTTCATTCGTTGCTTTTTCAATTAATTCAATTTCTTGGCTTGAAAACTCATAGGCTGCAGATTCATTATAGTAGCAATCGTCTTTATAAAATAATAAGCCTTGTTCTATAATCTTTTGCTCCCAACCTATACGAGGTGTAATTACAATTCTTTGCATAAAAATTAAGACCGTGCCGATAAAGAAGTAGTATGCATGGTATTACCGAACCCCTGTGTACGGGGGGCTAAGCTTGTAGATGCATTATGTGTTGTTTTAACTTGCCCGCCAGTACCCGAACGAGGTGTAAAAACAGTAGTATTAGAATGGGTAACACTGCTACCTCTACTATTATTAGAATAGTTGTTGGAGTAATATGGGTAATTATACCATCCTAATCTCACAAATATTCTTAAGTACCAAGGATGTCTTCGTTCTACATAAGTTTCTTGTACATTTGGCAAGGTTGTATCATTTTGAAACTTACTTGCATCATTAAAATTCAAAACGCTATCATTTGTATTTTTTTGAATATTTGAAGTGTCATTTACAGTTTGTGCATTACTGCTGGATGCCACAGCTACTGCATTTAAAAAAAGTGCAGTTAGAACTACTTTTTTAGACCTTTTCATAAAATGTTTTATAAAAATAAAGATTCATCAAAGATACAAAAAAACTAAAATGATATTATTTTTCTATAAAATTTAAGTCTTTTGCGTAGGTTTCTTCTGTTAATATTAATGCAATACTACTAATAACCATTACAATAACTCCGGTTATTTCGCCTGATAATACATAACTCAATTTAAACTGTTCTTGCAATCCGTAAAATATAAAAGTCATTATTATTAAAGAGCCTCTAACCATATTGGGTGCAGTAGTAGCGGCGGTAGCTCTCAAATTAGTACCAAAATGTTCTGCAGCCATTGTTACAAATAATGCCCAAAAGCCGGTTCCAAAACCTAAAAGCATAATAATGGCATACATGCTGAAAACACTATTGTTTATGCCTGAAAAATAAAGAACGATACCTACTATTGTAATTGCATAAAAAATATACATTGCTTTTTTTCTGCTTTTTAATACATGGCTTACCAATCCTATTAATAAGTCGGCAATAGAAATAGCTACATAAGCAAGCATCACTGCTTTGCCCGGAATTACTTTTTCTTCTTTAGGGAAACCTAAATTCTCACTGAATTTATTAGAAAAAGTTATCAGCATACCTATTACATACCAACAAGGAGTGCCAATTAAAATACTGAATAAATATTTTTTAAATCTATATTTATTAGTAAAAAACATTAAAAAATTTCCTTTTTTTACATCCGATTCTTTAACAGTGGCATACATACCGGACTCAAAAACACTAACCCTTAAAAATAATAACATTATACCCAAGCCACCTCCAATAAAAAAACAATTTCGCCAACCGAAACTTTGTGCTATAAAATAGGCGGCTATAGCACCTGTAAGACCAACACCTGCTACAATTGATGTAGCAATACTTCTTTTTTCTTTAGGTATTAATTCGCTAACTAAGGTAATACCGGCACCTAATTCGCCAGCCAAACCGATACCGGCAATAAAACGACAAACAATATATTGGTCTACGTTCTGTACAAGACCATTAAGGATATTTGCAGTGGAGTATAATATAATAGAACCAAATAGTACACTTAATCTACCTTTTTTATCTCCCATCATACCCCAAAGAATGCCTCCTATAAGTAAGCCAGCCATTTGCCAATTTAAAATTATCATACCTATTCTGTCTGATACATCAATGGATAGCTGCAAACCTTTTTCACCTAAACTGTCTTTTCTTATTATGCCGAAAAGCAATAAATCATAAATATCAACAAAGTAGCCTAATGCGGCAACAATAACAGGCAGACTAAATAAACCTATGGCCTTTTTTTGGGTCATGCTTTACATTGGGCTTTATTTGTTAGAAGTTGGTGTTTCTTTTTGCTTACTAAAAAATATTTTATATATTACAGGTAAAGTGGTAATTAAAATAATGCCTATTGCAATTACTTCAATATGGTCTTTCATATCGTAATTGAATTTTTGTTTAATAATATCTTCAAGATATTTGCCACCAAGCATCATAGAAAATACCCAAGTAAAGCTACCTAATATATTATTTATTGAAAAGTGCTTTTTATTCATACCAACAATACCGGCTACAATAGGCACAAATGTGCGTACAATTGGTAAAAACTTAGCAAGGAATACCGTTTGATTACCATATTTTTCATAAAAGTCGTGAGCTCTTTGCAAATGTTTCTTTTTAAACAAAAAAGAATCTTTTCTCTCATATAATTTATGACCATATTTTGCCCCAAACCAATACCCTACAAAATTGCCCAAAATAGATGCAAGTGTTACTATAAATATTATAACTAGGAAATGAATGCCATAAAAGCTGTCTGAAAGTTTTGATAAATAAATACCTGCTGTAAAAAGCAATGAATCGCCGGGGAGAAAGAAACCGACAAAAAGCCCGGTTTCGGCAAAAACGACTAACAAAAGCATGTATAATCCCCCATTAAAAATTACCCACTCTATTAATTTCTGAATCATGACTGCAAATTAATTATTTTAATTGATTTTCCAATTTACTTACTACGGCAGTAGCAACACTATTGCCTACAACGTTCATTGCAGCTCTGCCCATATCTAAAACAGGGTCTATACCTAATAATAATGCCAACCCTGCTTCAGGTATTTTAAAAGTTGCCAAAGTACCTGCTATTACTACTAACGATGCTCTGGGTACCCCGGCAATACCTTTACTGGTAAGCATTAATACAAAAAGCATACTTATTTGTGTACCCCAATCTAAATGTATGCCATACGATTGAGCTATAAAGATAGATGCAAAAGTCATATACATCATAGAACCATCTAAATTAAAAGAATATCCGAGTGGCAGTACAAAACCAACAATTTTTTTATCGCAACCAAATCTTTGCAATTCAAGCATTAATTTTGGGAAAGCTGCTTCGCTGCTGTTGGTAGAAAACGCTATTAATACAGGTTCTTTAATACGCTCTAATAAGATTAGTACTCTTTTCTGTAAAAATAAATAACCGGCAAATACCAAAACTAAAAAAAGAACAATCAGCCCAACATAAAACTCACCAATAAATTTTGAGTAAATAAGAAGTATTCCTAAACCTTGTTTTGCAATAACAGCCGTCATAGCACCAAAAACGGCTACAGGGGCAAAGTTCATAATATATCGGGTCATTTTTAAAATAACGTTTGCAATAGCATCTAAAGCATGTATTACAATTTCTCCTTTTTTACGCATGGAACCTAAAGCAATACCAAAGAATATTGAAAAAACGACTACTTGTAAAATCTCATTTTTAGCTAATGCATCAAATATACTTGAAGGAAAAATATGGTAAATAAAATCTTTTAAATTCAGATTAGCCCCATTAACAGGTATGTTTGCCAATGCAGGTATGGGCAAATGCATGGCAGTACCCGGTTGGAAAAAATTTACCATTATCATGCCTAAGAACAAACTTGTAAACGAACCGCAAATAAACCACAACATTGTTTTGCCTCCTACTCTGCCAACCGCTTTTAATGTACCTTGCTTTGCAACGCCTACAACAAGAGTTGTGAATACAAGCGGAGCCACAATCATTTTTATTAATCGCAAAAATACATCAGCTAATAAGGTAAAGGGTTCTAAAAAGTTATCTTGTTCTTTTACGTTTAAAGGCAAAAAATATTTATTTATTATAAAACCGGTAATTATACCTGCAATCATAGCAGATAGTATAATAAAAGTAAGCCTGTTGTTCCTTCTCGATGCTAAAGTGGACATAAACGCCACAAAATAACAAGGTAATGGCAGTAAAAAGAATTTTTGAATATAAAATTAAAAATATAATATATTTTTAATTAATTGATTAGTAGTAGAAATACTATAAAATAGATATAATTTATCTAAAAGTGAGATTAATGTTAATGTGCAAAAAAAATGTTATAGTTTGAACAATTGTGTAATATTAAGCCTAAACTATTGTGATACACCGATTTTATGATTTATTTTTGACTGCTTAAACCAACAATAAAAGTTTTTCTTCTGTCTATTAAGTCGGAACAAATAAAATAACAAATATGAAGCGAATTTCTCTTATTGCCATTATTTCATTATCATTTTTGGCACTATCATCTATTAGTAACACACTATCGGCACAAACTGCTGCTGATAATAAGGACAATGCAAAAAAAGAAAAGAAACACAAAAAGGATTCGGAGAATAATGATTCTCAAGTAAAAACGACAAATTCTAAACTTGCCTATCACATTATTTTAAAGATGCCCGAAATAAAACAAGATTCAATGATGTTTTTGGTGCATTATTACGGCAAGGGCTTACCTACAATATATAAAAAAGATTCTGCAATTATAAAAAATGGCAAAGCTGAATTTAAAAGCTACGACTCTACTTTTATAGGTGGTATCTATATGATGCTATTAGCAGACCATAAAACAAATTTTGAATTTTTGTTAAATAGTGGCGATGACATGACGATAACTGCTACTTTAAATAAAATGGATACCACTCCGGCAAAACAAGACGGTCCCTGCCCAAAACAACAAGAACCTGTTTCTTTAAAATTTAAGAATTCACTCGAAAACGATAGATTTTTAGCTTATGTAGATTTTTTGAAAGATTATGGTTGCCGTCAACAAATTTTATTGAAAGAATTGGCTGCTGCAAAAAATGCATCCGATACATCGGCAGTTAGAAAAAAAGGAACCGCACAAGCTAAAGAATTAGTAAATTACAGAAGAAAATATGTAAAGGAAAATCCGGGTACATTATTATCTTCTATATTTAATGCTTTAGAAGTTCCTGAAGTACCGGAAGGCGACCATTTTTTAGAAGACGGTAAAACAAAAGACTCCACATTTCCGGGTAGATATTACAAAGCTCACTATTGGGACGGATTTGATTTACAAGATGAAAGATTAATACATACACCCATTTTAGATGCCAAACTTGATGAATATATGAGTAAATGGGTATTACCAATACCTGATAGCGTAGAGCATGAGTGCGATATGTTGCTTAAAAGAGCAAGAGGTACAAAAGATATTTTCAAATATACACTTTGGTGGTTAACAAGATATGTAGAAAATAGCAAAATAATGGGTATGGACGAGGCTTTTGTATATCTTGGTGAAACATATTATATGAAAGGTGATGCTTTTTGGTTGACAAATGAAGAACTTGAAAAATATATAGATAGAATAAAGAAAATATCACCGAATGTTATAGGCAACTTAGCACCCGAAATAAAACTGAATGATGTATTGACAAAGAAAAACGAAAGCATGCTTAATTTAAAATGTCCATATACATTATTAGTATTTTATTCGCCTACGTGCGGCCATTGCCAACACGAAATACCCGAATTAGATTCTTTATACGAAGCTGTATTAAAAGATAAAGGTGTAAAAGTTTATACAGTTGCTACAGACGCTACCGATGAGAAAGTACTTACCGACTTCTTGAAAAAGTATAAAATGGAAAAATGGATTAACACTTGGGACCCGGAACACACAGGTGATTGGAGAGGTAAATATGATGTTTATAGTACACCAACAATCTATTTAATGGATGAGAAAAAGATAATTCGCGGTAAAAGACTTGACCACAGCAATATTGGCAGTGTAATAGAAATGCGTGAGAAAAGAGCGAAAGCAGATAAAGAAAAAGCAGATAAAGCAAAAAAATAATTCTTTTATTCATAAAACTAAATAATCTTAAAACAACAACATGCGAAAGCTGTATTTAACTTGCCTTATTACCGGCATAACCTTAATGAGTGCGAATGCCCAAAAATTATTTACTTATGGAAATCACTCTGTAGATAAAGATGAATTTTTAAGAATCTACAGAAAAAACAATCAGAATAAAGAAGCCGATATGAGCGATACGTCTCTTAGAAGCTATTTAAAACTTTATTCCTTGTTTAGAATGAAAGTTGCAGAGGCAGATAAAGAGAAATTAGATACATTACCGAACATACAAAGAGAG
Organism: uncultured Bacteroidota bacterium; assembly: GCA_903929195.1. Lineage (GTDB taxonomy): Bacteria > Bacteroidota > Bacteroidia > Chitinophagales > Chitinophagaceae > CAIYTT01. Next base: position 26,454 of record CAIYTT010000127.1, on the reverse strand, counting down.
TTAGATAATTATAGAAAAACACTTGCAAAAAATTATTTAACTGACGAACAGGTAACCAACAAATTAGTAAAAGAAGCCTACGAACGCATGAAACAGGATGTGAGAGTTGAACACATCTTAATACAATGTGCTCCCGGTAGCGATACTGTTGCTGCATATCATAAAATAGACAGCATTTATCAACAGGTTACTACTAAAAAAGTTGATTTTGAAATGATGGCTAAAGCTTTTTCAGAAGACAAGACATCAAAAGATAATGGTGGGGATGTAGGTTACTTCTCCGCATTGCAAATAGTGTATCCTTTTGAAAGTGCTGCTTATAATACACCTGTAGGTAAAATATCTAAACCCTTTAAAACACAATTCGGATACCATATTATTAAAGTTTTAGACAAAAGAAACGATATAGGGCAGGTTAAAGTAGCACAAATAATGCTAAATGTACCTAAATCAAGGGGTGAAGCAGCTATTGAAGAAGCAAGAAAAAAAGCGGATACAATAGAAAATTTATTAAAACAAGGCACTCCATTTCATGAATTAGTAAAAAAATACTCTGAAGACCAATATTCTTTAAAAGATAGCGGTGTTTTAAAGCCATTCGGTGTAGGCAGAATGACCCCTCCTTTTGAAAAAGCAGCTTTTGCACTTAAAAAGGTTGGAGATGTTTCTGAACCTGTAAAAACAGATTATGGCTATCATATTATTAAATTATTGGCAAAAATGCCTTTAGAGCCTTATGATTCCATTTTTGCACAGCTAAAACATAAGGTTGAAAACGACTCTCGTGCACAGTCTGCCAGAGATATTTTCTTTAATAAGATAAAAGACAAAAATGGTTTTAAAGAATTTCCTGCTAATATAAAAGAAATATCAGACCTGTTAGCCTTGATACCGGATACAGGTAAAAACGCCAAAATAGTTAAAGCAGAAGACTATAAAGATAAAATAAAAACAGTTTTCACACTTGGTGGAAAGAACTATTTACAGAGTGATTTTGCGAAATTCTTTGAAACTCTTACCCACGGACGGGTTAATGGACCTCGCATTCCAGTAATACACGATGCTTATGGATTGTATGTAAATAATGTAGTAAATGATTTTGAAGAACATAAATTAGTTGAAGAAAATCCGGAATTTAAAAATTTAATGGAAGAGTACCGTGATGGTATTATGTTGTTCGAATTAATGGACAGACATGTATGGGGTAAGGCTTCTCATGATTCCGAAGGATTAAAGACGTATTACGAAGCTCATAAAAATAAATATTTATGGGAACCGGGTTTTGAAGGCTCTATCTATAAATTCAAAAATAAAGCTATGTATGACACCGGCATGATGATGTTATCAGAAAAGGTAAATTCGGACGAGCAAATTGTAAAACGCTTAAATACACAATCGAATCCTGATGGGGTTTCTATACAAAGAGGTCGTTATGAATTTTCTAAATTTAAAGATGCTACGCAAGCGGAATTGACACAAAAAGATACGAAAATTATTCCTGCAACAACCCCTAATGGACCATCAACCGTAATTGTTGCAAGAAAAATTTATAATACTAAAGACATAAAAACTCTTGATGAAGCAAGAGGTTATGTTGTAGCTGAATATCAAGATTATTTGGAAAAAGCTTGGAATGAAAAAATGAAAAATGATTATCCAATGACGATAAATGAAAAAGTATTCAGTGATTTAAAAAATAGTAAAGCACCTAAGAATACAGAGAAAAAGAAAACAAGTAAATAATAAGAGTAATACAATACAAAATAAACTAAAAAGCCTATTGAAAAGTTTCAGTCGGCTTTTTAGTTTGCAATTAGCTATTTACCAAAAAAGGATTTGTTGCTTTTTCCTCACCAATCGTACTATCCCCACCATGACCGGGATAAATAACAGTGTCATCAGGTAAAAGTATTAATTTCGATTTGATACTGTTTATTAAGGTTTCAAAACTACCACCGGGCAAATCTGTTCTGCCAATGCTGCCGGCAAATAAAACATCGCCTGTAATTGCCCATTTGCCTTTAGGGTAATAAAAAACAATACTTGCAGGAGAGTGCCCTGGACATAGTAATACTTTTAATTGTTCATCGCCCAATAAAAACGATTCTCCCTCTTCAATAAAAAAAGTAGGTTGCGGAATGTGATTAAATTTAATGCCAAACATTGCGGCAGATTTAATACAACTATTTAATAAAGGTATTTCACCTTTGTGTATTCCAAAGCCAATTTTATATTTATCTATTAAGTATTGAACACCGAAAATATGATCAATATGTGTATGCGTATTTATTATTGCTTGTGGTATAAGTTGGTTCTCGTTAATATAAGCAATCAATGTTTCATTTTCATCTTCATAATTCATTCCGGGGTCAACTATCCAGCATTGTTTTTTATTATTATAAATGATATAAGTATTTTCCTGAAACGGATTGAAAGTGAATAATTGTATTTGTAACATTAGAATTAGTTTATTTTTATAAGATATTTATGCAAACATAAGTTTTTGTAGAAATCTTAGTTTAAGATATTAGTTAAAATAAATAAAGCTGATAAATATTGCTATTCATTTATTTTATAACTTTACTGTATTAAACTGTTTTATAGTAATAAAGTCTTAATAAATATATGAAAATAAGCAGGTATGTTTCTATTTGGATACTATTTTTTTGTGGTATTATTTTATTCAATACCCGTTCTGCAATAGGACAAACATACCAAGAAACTTTTGGACAAAACAGAATGCAATACCGCAAGTTTGAATGGAAATATTTTGATACCAAACATTTCAGAGTTTACCATTACGATAAAGCCGGCAGGCAGCTTGGCAGGTATGTTGCTGAAGAAGCAGAAAATAATATTGTTGATATTGAAAAAAAATTAGGCGGTCAGTTTCCCCATCGGTTTAATATTGTTTTATATAATTCTTACGAAGAGTATAGACAATCGAATATTGGTTTAAAAGATGAAACAGCAATTGGTGAAAATACAAGAGCAGGTACTTTAAATTTAGTTGGCGATAAGTTAGTGGTATATTTTACCGGTAAACATTCCGATTTAAAGCATCAAATAAAATCAGGAATGGCATTAGTAGTAATGGAAAGACAAATTTTTGGTGAAAATTTCAAAAAAATAGTAAAAAATGCACTGTTATTAAATTTACCTCAATGGGTTACAGACGGTTATATTGCCTATCTTGTAGATGGCTGGGATGCAAAAAGTAATTGTGAATGGAAAAACCTACTTGATGCAAGCCCTAAAAGAGGGTTTTACGAGTTTGCAGAGCAGTATCCTGAATTGGCAGGTAAGGCATTTTGGAAATTTGTTGCCAATCAATATGGTATTGCCAATGTAAAAAATCTTTTATATGCTTTTCAATCAAAATCAAGTTTAAATCAGGGAATGAAATCACCTGAAAACTTGGGAATGAAAGTTACCAAAGCTTATGATTCATGTATAAAGTTTTATAAAGGAATTTACAAATTAGATGCTCGCAACCAAGAAAGTCCTGACAGTACAAAAGGGCTACTATCGTTAAAAGTGCCCAATGATAATTCAGTGATTAAAAATATCCTTGTTTCGCCAAGAGGAAGTGATGTAAGCTATGTAGTTTGGAAAAACGGCGAATACACTGTATATACTCAAAAAACAACAAATGAACAAGAACGCTCTACTTTATTAGAAGGAGGACAGAAAGACCTTACGGAACAAACGGACCCTAATTACCCAATGTTAACGTACTCCAGTACGGGAAATAAAATGGCTATCTTATATAAAAAGGGGGCTCAATTACGATTAAGAATTTACAACTCTTTAAAAGGTCGTATTGACAATTACGCTATTCCTAAAAATCGTTTCGACCGCGTTTTAGGTATAACATTTATGCAAGATGACGATAAATTAGTTTTTTCTGCTATAAAGAAAAGTCAAACAGATTTGTATATATTTACTATTAAAGGCTCAAAGATTGCAAATATTACCGATGATGTTTGGGACGATGTATCTCCTGTTTTTGTAAGTGGTGGTTCCAGAACCGGAATTTTATTTTTATCGAATCGTCCTGAACCCAATTTAAATGTTCCTTTAGGTGTAAATGAATTACCTACCGGTGCTATGAATATGTTTTTTTATAACACTAAGACAATGCGAAAAGAATTATTGCAATGTACGAATATGAAAACCGGTACAATACAGCAACCAATACAATATGGATTAGATAATTTTGCTTATTTGTGCGATAATAACGGCATTACAAATAAATATGTAGTACTGTTTGCTAGAGATAAAAACAACAATGATTCTGCTTACTCTGTGCCTATTACCAATTACAATACGGACATTCTAAGCCATCAATATAATTTAGCAAGCGATGATGTAGCCGATGTAATACAAGTAAAAAATAAATACAAAGTTTATTTTCATGAGTTGCAAATGCCTGGTAAAAATGTTGCTATAAAAAATTTAAAACCTACAATACTTTCAATTGAAAAACCGGCACAAAAAAGAAATACCAATCAAATAACAAAAAATAATAATTCAAACAAAAATAGTACTATCCAAACAGATGACGAAGAAATAAAAGAACCTGTAATAAAAGGTGGTAATGCATTTGTATCTGAATTTACCGATACTACACATGCAATAAAAACAAAAAACAAACGTACAGTATCAAAAAATAATAATAGCTTAAATAATAATGCAGACAGTTCTCTCCTTGAAATTATAAATGACAGTGCCTATCTTAAAATGAAACCGGCACTATATAGGTTAAGTATTAAACCCGATTTTTTCTCTATAAAATTAGATAATACTGTGCTTTTTTCACAATATCAATCTTATGCTAAGAATGGTGGGCAATACGTAAATCCCAGTATTGGTACATTAACAAGTTTTAGTATGGATGAGTTATTGGAAAATCAAAGATTTATTGCAGGATTTCAGTTACCTATCAATTTAACTACATCATCTTATTTTTTACAATATCAAAACTTTGCCCGAATGGTAGATTGGGGTATTGCTTTTATGCATACACAAAGTAAAGATAATCAAAAAGTTAGCTTTTTAGACCCCAATGGGAATGTTGTTTATCAGGATGTTTATTTATTTAAAAGTACATTAGACATGGTTCAGGCTGATTTTAATATACCCTTAGACCGCGTACATTCCATTAGATTTCATACATCATTAAGAGAAGATAAAATGGTTGCCAAAGCAAGAGACTCCATAAGTTTAATGCAATTAGATGCCCTATTCCCAACCCAATATTGGTCTTTCAGTCGTTTTGAATATGTGTATGACAATACAATATGCCCGGCTATGAACATAAGATTGGGTACAAGGTATAAATTTTATTCAGAATACATGTATGAATTAAATAATGGGAATCAGAATTGCTATAATTTTGGATTAGATGCAAGAACCTATCGTAAAATATATAAGAATATTATTTGGGCATCACGCGTTGCCTATGGTCATTCTGATGGTAATAGTGTAGTACAATATATATTAGGTGGTGTAGATAATTGGATATATCCACAAAAGGCAAGTTCGGGTGGTTTAATGTCTAACAATAATTATGGTTTTATGACACTTGCCACCAGTTTAAGAGGATATAATCAAGGAGCAAGAAAAGGAAATAATTTTGCTGTGTTATCTACAGAAATTCGTTTACCTGTAGTTACCACCTTTTTTAAACGACCTATACAATCTTCACTTCTTAGAAACTTACAATTAGTGCCATTTATGGATGCCGGCTCTGCTTGGGATGGCTTTTTCCCATCTGCCGAAAACACGATTGGTAAATATAGTTATCCAAGTGGCTCCTCACCGGGCTCGCCACCTTATAACAATGTATTTTTAAAACTTACGGTTCCTAATGCCAATGGTTTGGCTTTGGGTTATGGTTGTGGATTGCGCACATCCTTATTTAATTATTTTATAAGAGCCGATTTAGCCAAAAATATAGATAATCCAAAACAAATTGTTGGTTATTTGGCATTGGGTTTAGATTTTTAATGCGTAATTTTGTAAATATTAAACAGCAAATCTTATGTTGGGATTTAACACTAAAGCAGTAACCAATACGAATGAATTAATTATAAATATACCCGATGAGTTAAAGGGTATAGAATTACAAGTAATTGTATTGCCATTAATGCATGCAGAAGACACAAATTTTAAAATAGACTTTTTTACATTAGGAGAGTTGAAAATGCTTAGTAATGTTGATACTACACATCACGAATTAGAGGAGAAAAAAGACTAAGAATGTTTTCCGATTATTCTTTTTTGACGAGTCCTAAGATGTAAGGTCTATTTTGTGTTGCAAAGGTGTATTTTGCAATATCAATTTATTTTCATATTTACGAAAACAACGACTATAATCTTAGCGATCCACGGAAACCTCTGCCTGCATAATACGATTCTGCACCATTATGGTAGTAGAAAACAGTACCATAGCGGCAATCACAAAAGACTGCACCTCCAAGCTTTCTAATATCCAAAGGGGTTAGCACCCAGCTTGATGTTTTCGTATCAAAATTCCCTAATAGCTGTAACTCACGATATTGCGCCTCCGTTAAAATTTCAATACCCATGGCTGTAGCTGCACCTAATGCACTATTTTCAGGCTTATTTTCTTTCCTTGATTTTAACGAATCCTCGTCATAGCAAAAACTTCTACGACCTTTAGGGCTTTCAGCAGAACAATCATAGAAAATATATTCGTCCGTTTTTTTATCATAGCCAACAACATCGGGTTCGCCACCTGTTCTTTCCATTTCATTTAGCGACCAACATTTTTCAGGATTTACATCCAACTTTGCTTGCACATTAGCCCATTCAATATTTTTATGACGGTTTCTATTTTTCTCAAAACGTGTTTTTAATTTATTTAGTAGTTCTTGTTGCTCCGGTATCGATAATTCTTTTCTCATTTTATTTGTCAATTGAGTTTTTTAGTTACATAACCTAATTTTCAAGTTTTTCTATGGTTTGCTTAAAACCTTCACTTGTTTTATAATTTATTTCTACCAACTCAAACAATTCTTTGGTTTCATACAGTTTGTACCAATTTAGAACTGTTTTTTCATCAAGACGTTCAAAATCTATTCTAGCAATAAAATTCGGGCCAAAATGCTCATGCATTATTTTCTTATAGAGAACAACTTCTCTGAAAATGATTTTATTAGGGTAATTATTTCCATCCGGCCCGTGCATTGTGAATATCCATTCACCCCCTGTATAAACCTGCATTTTTTCAATCGTATTGGTGAACCCATTAGGTCCCCACCAATTTTTTATATATTTAGGTTTAGTAAATGCTTTCCAAACCAATTCTATAGGGGCATCTAATAGAATTGATGTACTTTGCTTCTTCCAGCTGGGTTGTTGTTTTCGTTTTGCATGGAGCTTTGTTATATTGATTTATAGAGTAATCCTATAGGTGTTTCCGTGAGTTGAAAAAATGGAATTTGTGATAAAACTAAAACCACACCCGAAGAAGCTCTTCCAGTATAGTTTTGATTTATTTCATCTCTTGTTACAAAACCATCTGTCAGCAATTTATTAATTGAATACTTAAAGATTTCAATTTTAATTTTTCCTTCCCTTCCATTAGAGGTTATTCTCTGAATGCCACCCCAATCAGCTTTAAGGATTTGATTTGTATCTCCATTTTTTCTTGTCAATGTTTTTCCTTCGAGAGGAATAATATATTTCTCCCAAATATCGTCAAATATTTTGCCGTGTATATTGGTTTTTGATAATGGCAGAGATTGATTAATATCTATATGCAGTATTTCAATTTTTAATTTTTCAGCAACAGTAGTTGCCGTTTGTAATAAAATTCCATCTGTTGCCATGACTGCTTTAGTACAGTTAAAAAAATCTTTTGCACCATGCAGTTCCATTATTGCTTGTTTATTTATTTTTCTATTACTTCCTCTATACATTTTTGCTTGCACTGCAATTTTTTCATATCCATTAATTGCAAAAACATCAACACCAAAGTCTCCGCTGTAGGGTGTCAATTCTGTTTTGTAACCTTGTTTCTGGAAATAGTTGCAAACAAGTTCTTCAAATTGTCTTGGTGTCATTAGTCTGCAAGATTTGCAAATGGTCGGTTTGAAAAAATAGAAACAAACTGTTTAATTAGATTTGCCTCAACTGTTCGTGGGTCTTCTGTCGGTAATTCTTTCCAACATACGACTAAATTCTTACTGTTTTTAAGTTGCCAAATCAATCTACCACCATAATGCCCAATATTTCCGCCTTGTCCAAATTTTATATATTGCCGTAATCGTGATTGTAAAGTTGCATCACTTCCATCTTTGCCAGCTTTACCGATATAAACAACCTTAGTATTGTCAATCCAATTTGATTTTAATTCATCAACCGAAATATTAGGATTCTTTCCTTTGAAATAACCGCCAGTACCAATTTCCAAAAACTCTAGTGGTTTACTATCAAGATTCAAAACGAAGTAAACTCCTTTTATTTTTGGAATTATTAAACTATCCTCAAACAATTCACTCATTTTTTTAAAGCCAATAAATCCAAACATTTTTAGTTCTTCAATGTTGTTAAAGTTCAATTATTTAATTTTTATTTATTAATATTTAAAAGTAGTAATGAGTAAAATAATACTATTGTATGAATACATTTTAAATATATTTTAATATCTTAGCGACTCAAAATAAATAATATATAAAATAACTTCAATTAAATTCATTCTTAAACCTTTACCGCTTCCTTATAAAAATCTTCAAATTTATTTAATTTTTCATCTATGTTTTCTGCATTTTTTGTAGAATAGTAATATATGAAATAAGGTATAGCATCTGCTTTATTAATGGAAGGGTGTTTCTTTAAACTCGACAATACTTTTTTATATAATTTATCTTTTTTAAGGGGCAAGGTGTTTTTTTTCAAACTTTCATTATTGTCTTCTAAGTCATCTTCTGTATGTATTGTATGGAATTCTACTCTCGCATTTATAGATGACAAATTATGAAGTATATCATTTGAAATGGAAATATCAACAGGGAATTCACTTGTATTAGCTATATCTATTATGATTTCATCAACACCAAATTCTTTTAAATCCTCTTTCCATCCAAAAAGTTTAATACAATATTCTTGAAATAATTCATTAATGTTTTTTTGTTTTTCGAGCAATGAAATTTCAAGTAAGCCCATTCCATAAGGAGATGGTTGTCCTTTATACCGCCCACTTGTAGAAATTTCTCCATATTCAGCCAATACTTCAATTGGTAAATTTAATTTCCTCTTTAATTTTGAAGGATAAAATTTACTTCCTTCAAATCGTATGTCAATAACGCTATTTTTCATGTCTTTATTTATAACTGTATATTGATAAATCTGTTTCAATAAATCTTGTATTGTCTCTCGGTTTTACTAATATTATTTTATCATCTTCATCTAACCAAATATCGGGATTGTCAATATTTTTTTCGTTTAGTTCTTTTGAAAAGTCTTTCTTTATTTTTGGTTTTATTTTTTTATGAAAAATTTCCTCAGTAACACCTAACATTTTTCCTAAATTTGATTTTGATGGCTTTCTAAGCATAATAGCAATAATCTAATTTTAGGTAATACAAAATTAATGAAAAATTTTGTGTATATTTATTTTTTTTAACAATTATTATATTTAATTGTTTATTCTACAACTAATCATACTGCCCCACTGTAACAAAATCTCCGGTACATATTTTCCAACCCTTTCCTCCCGTGTTTTGTTAAGAATGGTTGCTGTTACCGAATCTAAAATAGGCTACTATTAAGGCTAAAGCTAACACAACAACCAACAAAGGCAGCATTTTATATTCCTTCTTTTGTAGGTGTATTGCTATGCCGGCAAGCATTACAATACTAAAACAAATTGCTGCAACAGGGGTAAGCACTACTGCGATGCCTGTAAGCCATGGCACTATAATACCCACACAACCCAGTAACTCTAACACCCCAAGAACACGAATAGGTACAATAGAAGCTCCGGGCTTTAAGTGTCCGTCAGCTATATGTTTTTGTTTACTACCGCTCACTTTACCTACCCCGGGTATTATAAAAAAGGCTGAAAGAAGGCACTGTAATACCCAAATAGCTGCATTCATTTTATATTATTTCATATTATTTTTAGTAACTATTTATTTTGCTATCGCTAATCATCTATGCCTTTCCCGTTCATAATATGTGGTATATATTTTTCAATCCTTGCTTCTCTGGTTTTTGAAAGTTTGGGTTGTGAGAAATGATATAGGTAGGCTCTTTGCCTACCAGGTGTTAAAGCCTTAAAGGCAATTTGTAAATCCGGATTTTCTTTCAATATAATCTGAAATTCTTCCGGCATTTTATATTCTTCCGTCTTTTTTAATTCTACTTTCAGCCCTGCTTTTTCCACCTCAATTGCTTCAAAAATAGATGCTTTCACAATAGATTCCATTTCTATTATTTGCTGCAAATTAGTGAACCGTATCTGTCGCCCGGCTTGTACATTTTCGGTTTGTTGTATCAATATATTATGAGTATCTTTTAGTAAGGCACCTTTAAATAAAAGTAAGGCACAATATTCTTTAAATACATGTATTAATACAATATTTTTTTCATCTAAAGTATAACAAGGGCAACCCCATTTTAGGTCTTCATTAAGCCCGCAGTTAAGAACAATCTCTCTTAAATGTTCAATTTCTTTCTGCCACTTTTTTTCTTTATTAAAATAAAAATCAACTTTTGGATTCATGTTTTTTACTTAATTGGTTGAAACTATCTTCCTATCCACAGGCCTAAAATACAACGACAAGATAATGAAAATTGTTTGCATAATTGGTCCTATTATTTCTTTTATACCATAATTACCAATTGACAAATGAGAAAACAAAGCACCTGTCATTGTGAAAAAGAAACCTGCATAAGCCCATTCTTTTACAAGTTTAAATTTTGGCATAAGGATAGCTATAACACTAAGAATTTTCCAAATACCAATTAGTGTCAAAAAGTAGGTAGGGTAACCTAAAGGAATAATTAGGTCAACCATTGCTTTTGTTCTTAATGCCTGCTGGATGCCACTTGTCAACATGCCAAAAGATAGCAATCCGGTAGCAACCCAATAAATTATACTATTTCTTTTTATCATGATTGTTTATATTGTTTTACTTACTACTACGTTTAAACAGAAAAGAAAACGAATTAAAAACAACAAATCACCGAATATTCCTAAAAAGGTACAACACCCTGCTTTTCAATTGGCATTTCAAATGTAGGACTGTAGCGGAATTCACAACTAATATTCTTTTTTATCTCCGTTTGTCGGACAACAATGAATTAAAAAATAAATCCGGTAATTTATAAGACATATCTATTTTGCATTTAGTTGGGATTTTAAAAAAGTTACTAAAAAACTATTTATTTTTTAGTCATTAATTTCTTTATACTGTCTATTTTCATATCGGTAATAATTCCATCTTTTGGAGAAACCTCTTGGTTACGACTGTCATTTGATATTACTAATTTACCACTTTTTAATCTATTATCGTTACCGAATACCTGTAAAGCCATAGATGCTATTCTTACGGCTACCTCTTGCTTTGCTTGCGGACTTGTTTGAAACAATAATGGACTACCGATAGTTACAACCAATTCCTCTTGTTCTACGGTTCTTACATTTACAGTACAAGGACGAACTAAAGGAACAAATTTTTCTAAACTGTCCTCAACTTTATGTATTTGTACCATGTCAATATCAGCACCTTCTTTGCAAGATGGCATTGCAGCCATTAATAAGAATAACGATAAAACAGGAAAAATTATTTTTTTCATAGATATTTTATTTATAGCAAAAGTAGTATAATTATTGAAAAATGCAATAAGTAGAAAATGTAATTTTAGATACCTAAAACATCTTTCATTTTAAAAATGCCTTGTTTACCTTTTATAAATTCGGCAGCAAGAACAGCACCCAATGCAAAGCCGTCTCTGTTATGTGCAGTGTGTATTATTTCAATGTCATCTATTGGTGATGTATATTTTACATTGTGTGTACCGGGTACATTTTCAATTCTATTTGCAATAATAGGAATACTATTTTTATCTTCACTATTGCCTAAGTGCCACGTTTTTTTTGACGAAATAGTATTTAATATCTGTTCTGCAAGCGTAATAGCCGTGCCACTTGGTGCATCTTTTTTATGAGTATGGTGGGTTTCTTCAATAGATACTGCATATTCTATATGATTATTCATAAGATGTGCGAGATGCTTATTTATTTCAAAAAATAGATTTACGCCAATACTAAAATTAGAAGCCTGTAAAAATGCACATTTTTTTTCTATTGCGTTTTGCTCTGCATTGGGTAGGTCTTTATTCCAACCTGTAGTGCCACAAACCACATTTACCCCTGCTTCAATGCATTGCATTACATTTGCAAATGCGACTTCGGGTTTAGAAAACTCTATTGCAACATCTACATTTTTTAATGAGGCAGCATTCAACATATCCACATTTTTACTTGTTATTTTCAAAACAATAGTATGCTCGCGTTTGATTGCTATTCTTTCTATTGTTTGCCCCATTTTACCATAACCTATTAATGCTATATTCATTGTATATTCATTTATGTATGTTTATAATTGTAAATACTCTTTTATGCCATTAGCAGCTATATAGGCACTACTCCATGCATGTTGAAAATTGAAACCACCTGTAATACCATCTACATCCATAATTTCGCCACCAAAAAACAAACCGGGAACTAGTTTACTTTGCATATTATTAGCATCAATTTCTTTTAAATTTATACCACCTGCAGTTACAAATTCTTCTTTAAATGTTGTTTTGCCTTTAATAGAATACATATCTTGTATTAAGCTTATAATAAGTCTATTTTGTTCTTTTGCAGGTAATTCGCCCCATTTTGTTTCTTCTTTTATGCAAGCTCTTTGTAATATAAATTCCCAAAGTCTTTTGGGCATCCCGAAAGGATTTTTACTATACAAAAAACTTTTACCATCTATTTTCCTTATTTCTAAAATTTGATTTTTTAAATCTGTTTCATTTATATCATTTAGCCAATTAATACTAATGTCAAATTCATAATTTTTATTATTTAGTTCTCTTGCTGCAAATGCTGATAATTTTAAGACTGCAGGCCCACTTATTCCCCAATGAGTAATTAATATTGGTCCGGTTTGCGCAAATTTAGTATTTACAATTTTTATTGTTACATCGGGCATACTTACACCCATAAGTTGGGTTATTGTATTTTTAGGAATATTAAAAGTAAACAAAGAAGGTACGGGGTTCTGTATGGTATGTCCGCAATCTAAAAGCCATTTATACTGTTCCTGTTTTGGAAAACCACCGCATGTTAGCAACACTACATCGGCATATTGTACTGTATTATCATTAAAAATAAGTTCAAATAGGGTGTTGGTTTTATTTATTTTAATTAGCGATTTATGATAAAAAAGAGATACTTTATTCAGCATCATTTCTTTCCATATACAGTCAATAATTGTTTGCGAATCGTCTGAAACAGGAAAAACTCTGCCATCGGCTTCTGTTTTTAATTTTACTTCCCGTTCTTGAAACCATTTTATTGTATTGCTCGTATTAAAGTTAAATAATGACTTTCGAAGAAAATGTCCACCTCTCGGGTATTTTTTAATTAGTTCTGTAACATCTGTAATAGCATTGGTAACATTACATCTGCCACCGCCGGATGCTTTAATTTTTTGCATAACCTTACCGGTTTTTTCAAATACTACTACCTCCAAATTTTGGTTGTATAAAATATTTGCTGCTGCAAAGCATCCTGCTGCACCTGCCCCGATAATTGCTATTTTCGTTTTTATTTTCTTTTCGTTTTTAAAGTATTGAAGATAAATGTGTTATAGAAATTGACAACTTAAGAAACGATAGGTTTTAAATGATTTTGTTCCAAACAATTACTTTTAATACATATCTACGCAAATTTAGTTTATCTATTCATAATAATTACTTATAGTTGCTTACCTAAATACAAGTTACTTTTACCGTATAAAATAGATACATCATGAAATATAATTATTTTGGCAATACAGGTTTGGTTGTTTCCGAACTTTGCTTTGGAACTATGACATTTGGTGGCGAAGGTTATTGGAAAGCAATAGGTACTTTGCAACAAGAAGAGGTAAACAAATTAATAAAAGAGACCATTAGCGGTGGTATCAATTTTATTGACACTGCCAATATTTACTCTTATGGCGAATCGGAAAGGTTACTAGGAAATAGTATTAAAGAATTAGGTATAAGCCGTAACGATTTGGTTATTGCTACCAAAGTTAGAGGTAGAATGAGTGAGAGTATAAATAATCTCGGATTATCTCGTTACCACATTTTTCAATCAGTAGATGCAAGCTTAGAACGCTTACAAATGAACCATATTGATATACTTTATGTGCATGGTGTAGATTTATACACACCGATAGAACAAACGATGCGAGCACTTAATGATATTGTGAACACCGGAAAAGTGCGTTATGTTGCTGTCTGTAATTGGCCTGCTTGGATGGTGATGAAAGCACAAGGAATAGCTGATAAAAACGGATGGCATAAATTTGAAGGATTACAATATTTTTATTCTATTGCCGGCAGAGACATTGAACGTGAAATTGTACCTATGGCAATAGACCAAAGAATGGCTATAATGCCTTGGAGCCCATTGGCAGGTGGCTTTATGACAGGTAAATTTACACGAAGCAACGAAAAAGCTGGCGACAGTAGAAGAGATAATTTTGATTTCCCCCCAATAAATAAAACAAAAGCTTACGATATTATAGATGTACTTGCTGATATTGCCAAAGTACACGATGCCACAGTTGCACAGGTAGCATTAGCATGGGTACGCCATCAAGCAGGTATAACAAGTACTATAATAGGTGCAAAAAATGTACAACAACTTAATGACAATATCCTTTCTACCAATTTATTATTAAACCAAGAAGAATTAAAGCAACTTAACGATATAAGTGCATTAAACAAAGAATATCCGGGTTGGATGGTTGAGAGACAAAGTACTGATAGGCAATTGAATAATAAGTAAAATAGGTAAATATTTATTACCTATTTTTTGTAGAAAGACAACATACAATATTTTATAAAGCAATCCCCACAGCATCAACAATCAAAGCTGTGGGGATTATTTATATAAATCTATTCTTTAATAAACTTATTCACTATCTTTTTAGTGCCCGTACTAACTATTACTTGATACATACCGGTTGCTAAGTTGCTGATATTTAATGAATATTGATTAATGCCGGATTTTAGTAGTTTAGAAGTCGGGTATAGGGTTTCTCCTATACTATTTACTACACATATTGTTGCCGTACATTCATTACTGCTGCTTATGGATAATTGAAGTAGGTTTTTTGCAGGATTAGGAAATATATTTATGCTTAATTCATTTTGTGCATTGGTTATATTAGCTATATATACATGTGGAAAACTAATTGTTGCTGTATCAATAATGCCAATACCTAAATTATAATAATTGCCAGATGGTGTGCCTTGTAATTTTACTGGGCGAACCATGTAATACTTTAATCCATTCGTGCCAACCGTGTCATGAAAGTTTGTTACGGAAAGCATATTAGACAATCGTTTATAGTATCCATATAGGCTATCTGCACGATATACATAATAACCAATTACAGCAACATCAGGCGATGCTGCCCAAGTAAGAGATGCACCGGTATGTAAACCATGAGTAATAGTTAGGTTAGATGTAGGCTTAATATAATCGGTTCTAAGACTAGGGTCGCCCATTAAAGCAACATGCACAAACGCTGCACCATAGCCCGATGCAAAAGCATAACCCGATGCAGTATCAAATCTACTATACAGCATAGCGTTGTTATTTTGTGTAAGTTTTGTGCTGTAACCAATGCTTTCGCCTAATGCCATGTGATGAAAATACCAGTTGGGTCTGCCTGCCCAGCAATTAGTAAGTGCAGGTGGATTTGCACATAAAGGTGCTCTCAAAAAATTATCCTGTACATTCCAATCACCAAAATAGCTACCGAATAACATAGTGAAAATTCCATTTTCTGCATTTGCAGCAAAATCGGTTGTAGCACCTATGCCTCCTGCACTATTAAAAGAACCGCCACCACAGCCATAAGCCCATTGAAAAGAAGAATCGGCAAGAGATGCAATAAACGGAATTGACTGTACACTGTCTTTACTAACCAATGGTGCAAAATTTCTCCATCCGTTTGCTGCAAAAGCTTCACCACCAAAAGCACCGAAGTTATCACTTATTAGGGCTCTATGATGCACGTTTAAAGAATCCATTTTGTAGATATGGTCTTTTTGAAGATAAGAATTCATCATTTGTACTTCGCTACGTCCGAAAGAGGGCATATTACTAACATCTATACGACCAATTTGCAGTATTGTAAAAGAAGGAATTATTGTTTGGTCCCATTTACCATCACCGGGCATATTACGATTGGCAGTATATCCGGCACCGGTATCTAAAACATAAGTATCTGTCCAGCCGGTTAAGCAACCATAATAAAGGTCGGCAGGCCATGCTCCTAAATGGTTTGGGTGTCCGTCCGGATTTAAATCACCACTATATGGCACCGCTAAATGACCCAATATCAATAAAGAATTAATGCTTGCATCTATTGTATGGTCGTGAACAATAAGGTTTTTAATGGATGTGTCTGCTACGTTTCTTGAAAGATTATGTCTATATATTTGCCACCCGTCTCCACTAAGGTCATTCATAAGTTTTGTAATATTGGCACTACAAGAATCTATAAAAGTAGAATCAACTAAAACAATAATGGCACCCCTGTTATGTATTGCCGGATTTTTTATGCCTGCATAAATATACCCCGATGCACTCCAATTAGTAACAGCAGGTGTGTCCATAGCAAATACTTGATACTCGTAAGCAGAGTCTATAATTACTAAAGAATCTACAAAAGTGCTATCGGTAGCATTTAAAACAGCTATTTGTGTACCCCAAGATGTAGCAGTTTTCGACTTTTTATAAATATGATATTTAGGTGTTTCAGAAGTAATGCGTTTCCAATTTAGAGTGATTTTTGGAGTTGGTATTGTTTGTGTTACAGCACTAAGTTCAACGGTATAGTCTTCGGTTGATTGTGCCAATAGCTGATTTCCTAAAATTAACGTAATTAATAAAAAATAAAGTTTTTTCATGGAGCTTTTTTTTGCAATATTAGGTAAATATAAAAAACAATTCACTAAATTTTAAGAAATAATAATGAAATAATACTACACCTTCAATCTTACTTAAAAAGTAAGTATTGTATTCTTATATGTATTAATGTTATTTATAAAGAAGCCTTTACCGGCAAGCAAAGTACAGGTATCTTAAACTTATTAGCTAAAATCTTTTCTTGAGTAATACCATATGTTTCACCATTAATATTTTCCATTTCATCTATACATAAACCTATGGCATCAGCACCTGCTGCTGCCGCACAGTCAATAGCATTTTTAGACAATAATGGCTCTTGCACTAAAGTAATTCTATCGCTAATTTCTTTTAAGCTTGGGGGTATTACCGTATTTATAACATTATTTCCTGATAGAATATTGAAAATATATTTTCCGGGAAAATAGCCGGTGAAAGTGTTTATTACATCGGCATTATTTATCATTTGATTTACATCTTTAAAAACAAGATAAATAGTATTGATAGGCTTAAATGCTTTTTCTTGTACTATTAAAAACGGGTAAGGTGTTCTTACGACAACTTTATATGCAATACTGCCGAAAACATTTTGCATACCTACAATGCCATGTGTACCCATAATAATGAGCGAAGAGTCATATTTAGACGCAACATCATTAAAAGCTTCATAAATAGTACCATGTGCAATTAACGGGTGTATTATATTGCCATAAATTTCTTGTAAACCGGAAAGGAAATTATCTAAATCCTTTTTTGTTTTTGCCATTATTTCCTCATACATACGCTCTGCCATTTTTTTTAAGGCAGGATTTTTTCCGGCATTAAATTGTCCTGCAATTTTATCGTCGAGCAGATGTACAGCAACAATTTCTGTTTCGTGGTTTTTAGATAATTCGCAAGCAAATAAAAGTGCTTCATGCGAAACAGGTGTAAAATCTACGGGAACAAGCAATGTCTTTTTCATAACGATGCAAAATAAACAATTTTATGTTTTTAAGTTATTTTTTTTGATTTTCTAATTGATTATACACGAAAAATATTTTTTCTAATGTCGCACTATCCAATCTATCATAGTTATTGTGATTGCTAATAATATGATTATTAATATCCAATGTGTATTCTTTTTAATTAAAGCCATTGATTGAATTTTTTAATAAACCATGTTTTAATAAATTGGGTTAAAAAGCAATAGCAAATTAATATTCCGAATAACCAAGGGAAATAAGCAAGCGGTAATGCTTGCATTTTTAATGCTGCAGCAAATGGTGAAAAAGGAATAAATATACCCAACATCATTATAAAAGATGTTAATGCCAAAACTGGAGCAGTCGCCCAAGATTGTATAAATGGTATTCTTTTAGTACGTATCATGTGTACTATTAGTGTTTGTGAAAGTAAACCTTCTATAAACCATCCACTTTGAAACAGATTTTGGTGTTCAGGTGAATTTGCCTTAAAAACAAAAAACATTACAGCAAACGTAATATAATCGAAAATAGAACTTATTGGCCCAATAAACATCATAAAACGGCTAATACTATCGGCATTCCATTTCTGTGGTTTTTCAATAAAATCTGCATCCATATAGTCCCATGGTATAGAAATTTGTGAAATATCATATAGTAAATTCTGCACAAGTATTTGTATGGGTAACATTGGTAAAAACGGTAATAATGCACTTGCACCAATAACACTAAACATATTGCCAAAATTACTGCTGGCAGTCATTTTTATGTATTTTATTATGTTACCAAACGTTCTTCTTCCATAGATAATACCTTTTCGCAATACCATTAAATCTTTTTCAAGTAATATAATATCAGCACTTTCTTTCGCTATATCTACTGCAGTATCTACCGAAATTCCAACATCAGCATCACGTAGGGCAGCGGCATCATTTATGCCATCGCCCATAAAGCCAACTGTATGCCCTTTTCTTTGCAGTAATCGCACCACTCTTGCTTTTTGCATCGGACTTAGCTTAGCCATAATAGAAATTTCATCTATTTCAGTAAGTAAATCTTCGTCGCTCATTTTCTCGAGGTCGTTACCTAATAAAATATTATTTACAGGTATGCCTATATCTTTGCAAATCTTCTTAGTTACAATTTCATTATCACCGGTCAATACTTTTATAAAAACGCCTAACTTCTGCAATTCTTCAATTGCCGGTTTTGCTGATGGTTTTGCGGGGTCTAAAAAGCCTATGAAACCGGTTAGTGCTAAGTTACTTTCATCGGCAATTGTATAGGTTAATGGTCTTTCGTCATATTCTTTAATTGCAACTAATAGTACTCTTAATCCGTCTTCGTTCAGTTTACGAGATGTTTTTAATACAATCTGTCTCATCTCCTCATCCATTGGTACAATTGCATCACTTTCAATATGTAATTCTTTATCTTCACCGGGATTAAAAGCGAAATTGCAAATACCCAACATTTCTTCCACTGCCCCTTTACAAATCAGTAAGTGTTTACCGTTTTTCATTTCCAGTATCACACTCATTCTTCTTCTCTGAAAGTCGAAAGGGATTTCATCCACTTTTTTAAAGTCTTCTTCAACTTTAATATAATTATGTAACTCACTATGTTCTAATACGGCTACATCCAATAAATTTTTCAATCCTGTTTGGTGATAACTGTTTAAGTATGCCCATTTTAATACCTCATCGTCATGGTCGCCAAATACATTTAAATGTTGGGTAAGCACAATTTTATCCATTGTGAGTGTACCGGTTTTATCGGTACATAAAATATCCATTGCACCTAAATTCTGAATAGCATTAAGCCTTTTCACTATCACTTTTCTTTTGCTCATGCTTACTGCACCTTTCGCCAGATTTGCAGTTACAATCATAGGTAGCATTTCAGGTGTTAAGCCTACTGCAATAGAAATACCAAATAGCAGAGCTTCCAGCCAATTGCCTTTGGTAAAACCATTTATTAAAAATACCAAAGGTGCCATTACAAGCATAAACCTTATAAGTAGCCAACTAACTTTATTTACACCTTTATCAAAACTTGTTTCTACTCGTTTTCCTAATATTGATTTACCAATTGAGCCAAAATAAGTTTCATTTCCTGTAGTAACGGCAATAGCAGTAGCAGTGCCACTTACCACATTTGTACCCATGAAACAAATATTATCTAATTCCAGAGGCGATTTTTTTACAGCATCAATAATTTTAGGTTCCCGTTTTTCTACCGGCAACGATTCGCCTGTTAGTATAGACTGGCTTACAAATAAATCTTTTGATTGTAGTATTCTGCAATCTGCAGGTATCATATCGCCTGCACTTAATAAAATAATATCACCGGGAACAATTTCTTTAATATCAATTTCTTTTTTCATTGATATTCGTAAACCAACCTGCCTTAAAACGGTTGCAGTAGTTTTTACCATACCTTTTAATTGTTCGGCAGCTTTATTGCTTGTAAACTCTTGCCAAAAACGCAATAAAGAACTTAGCATTACCATGGTACTTACTACTATAACTGTTTTGTAATCAGCTTGACCAGCGGGAGCTAATACAACATCCATTACAAACGAAATAATAGCAAGGATAATAAGAACCGCAATAAAAGGATTTAAAAAAGCTTCTAAAAGCTGCATATACCAAGCCGCTGCTTTTTCGTGTTGGATTTCATTTAGTCCAAATTTTTCCAGCTTTTGTTTTAATTGCATATCTGTAATGCCATTAGCATTACTTTCAAGCATATCTAAAAAGAATTCATTGTCATTTGCAGAAACAATCCGTAATTTATCGGCAGCAGCTTCATTAAATATGTTTTTACCCGATTTATAAAATGTTTTTTTGTTTTTTGATTGTTCTACAGTCTTATTTGTTTTCATTTTATAATAATTAGAATTAAAGGGAGGATGTTGGTTATTACAAAAAGCGAATTGGGCATAAATATACTTCTTAATTTTGGTTGGAATATTGTATTAAGTTATATACTACCTTTTATGTTATATTGGTAGGATATTTTACAAGTATTTTGTAAGAAAATGGACGGTAATTCAGAATGAAATTTTAGATGCGAAAACAATGAACCACTTTTGTTTTCAACGGAATTAAATAAATTAACATCTAAATTACTTCCACTACAGAAAGAAGAATTTAGATATTATTCTAACGTATAAATTATATTGAAACTTTATAAAAAAAATATTTATTTATTTTTCAATTATTAGTTTAGTGATTTCTTTGTAGTTACCCGATAGCAACTCTACAAAATATAATCCTTCATGCAGATTTGAAATATTTATTTTTTCTGTTTTGGAATTTATTTTTTCTGAAAGTACTATTCTGCCATAAATATCTAAAATATTTAAAAGTATTGTATTGTTTACGTTACTATTAATTGTTATTTCATTTTTAGCAGGATTGGGTTGAATTGAAGATAATTTATTTGTTTCATATTTGTTTATGCCTGCTAAAGTAGTAACTATTGTAATCTGATTGCTTGTTCCTGTTGGTATCGAACTACAAAGATTACTATTCGTAACATCGCAAGTTATAATATCGCCATTAACTAAGGTTGAACTTGAATAGGTGGGGAATGAAGTAATGCCTATCCCGTTCTTTTTCCATAAATAATTCGGTGTGGGTCCTGCATTTGTTGTTGTTGCCGTAAATGTAACTGATGTACCAGGAGTAATAACACCACTTGGGCTTGCTGATATTGTTACTGAAGGTGATGCTGTAGGGTAAATAGGCGGTATTATTTTATTACTATACCCAGTATCTGAAATAATACATAATACATTGCTTGTAATAAAACACTGTACCGTATCAGGGAAAACTAACGAATATGTTTGATAAATATTACTTGCTCCTGATTGTACGGATACGCCATTTACTAAAAAATTAAAAACAGGTGTAGTACCGCCATTAGAAAACTCAGCATTAAAAGTTACTAAGTTGCCTTGACAAATAGTGGAACTAGGGAAATCAAAAATGGATACAGATAACACAACAGGGACATTCGATTCCGAAATTGTTTCATTTCGCTGATTTAAACTAATTGCAGCCATACCATAACCATTAAATTCATGGTAATGTTTGTTATATAAAATAATAGGCAATGTAGATGGGTAAATAGCAAATGAAGTATCTAAACCACAGCTAATGCCCGAACTTATTCCATTAGAGTCTAACCGCATTAAATATATTTTAGAATTGCCAATATTGGAATTTGTTATAGTATCAAGCATTGTACCAGTAGTTAATAAATCGCCGGACGGCAACTGTGTTATAAAATTACAATTGTTATAATTTTTTTCAAACTTATATTTTTTACTCCATATAATAGATGCAGATGAATCTAATTTTACAATAAATTGTTTGCCGTCAGCAATAGTCATGCTAGTTGTTGAAACAAAATCGGTTACTCCTGAAATATAGAAACCTCCATCATTTGCTACTGTAAAAGAACTAAGTAACGGAGCCGAGGTTCTTGTAGAGGTGTCATTTACTAATTTTAACCATATTAAATCTCCGGAAGGGGAAACCTTCATTAATCCTGCAAAAGAATTTATACCTACAATAATATTAGAGTCTGGAGATTGCAGTAGTTGTAATCCGGTTACGCCATAGCCTGCATCAAAACCCAATAATAAACTAAAATAAGTTGATTTTGTCCATTGAATTGTGCCAAAAGTATCTGTTTTAAAGAGTATAAAATGGGTTTGGTCGGCACTATATTCTGCGCTGCCTGTGAAAACATAGCCATTATTAACTTCCATAATATCAGAAATTAACAAGCCACCTGTAACAAATAAGCTGTCAAACAATACAGCTTTTGAAAACAAAGTGTCTCCTGAACTATTCATTTTTATAATATGTAAACCTGAGGTATCTTCGGAAGTACTACAAAATATAAAATTGTTATGAGCTGTTTTTTTTACAACAGGTTGCCTAAATCTTGGGTAATTTGTTGGGTAAAAATAAATTTTACTCCAATTAAGATTGCCTGCATTATTTAAGCTAACGATAGCAACTTTGGGCGTATCAATTGTACTTATAGAATCTTTAATGTTAGCTACAATAATTATATCTCCATTTGTAAGCTCATCTGCACAGATATTAGAAAAAATATAATGAGATTTGTTTATAGATTTAGACCAAATTGTATCTCCATTTATTGGGTTTAATTTAATAGCAAATAGGGCATAATCCTGTGTAGTAGGCGATTTAATACCCACTTCTAATATATTACCGTCAGTCAATTTTTTACTAACTGTACTTGTTATGCCGTACCCATCAATTTTATAGCTTTTATTATATAATTGAGCATTAGTTGTATTTGTAATAAAAAAAATACAAAAACTTGCAATTAAGAAAAATCGAATCATAAAATATTTTTTTGCGAGTAATTATTTTAATCGTGTAATTATTATAATTATCAAACTAAGGTATTATTTATTTTGATAAAATATTTATTTTTGATTTTCTAATATAGATAATATATATTTATACCTAAAGCCTTTATTTACTATTTTTACATTTTTATTAATATAATTATGTTAGCAGGAAGTCCATTTTTATTATATTCTGACGGTAAAGGAAATATTTTTGAAGATACTAGTTTATACAGTGTTGGCAGAACAGGGTGGGAAGCAATGCCAATACCCGAAGAGGATTGGATAGAGTTGCCCGAAGGCGGTTCTTTATACGAACTACCGGCACGCAAAGGAATTGGTATTGATGTGGAAACATTACAAATGAGAATTTGCGATAAAGGCTGGGCAGTTGCTGCTTTTATACCACCTGCACATACAGGTTTATTTTTAGCAGCTTACGAATCAGAACCGGAAGCCCCTATTTTACCTTTATTTTGCTATACTGCAGCAGGGTGGTATAAAAATAAATTTTATGTTGCTGCAATAAGAATAGATGAAGATATAAGGCAAGAATGTGCGGGTTTCGATGATACTAAAATAAAACACGGGATAGATCATTTTCTTACTGCATATCCTCATAATAGGTTAGTGAAACATTTAGCAGAAAATTGTGCTTTAACTTATCAATGCCCTGCTGCTCGTAATTATTTTATGGGCAGGTGGGAATGTCCTATTCCAAGCTCTCCGGCTTGTAATGCCAATTGTATAGGTTGTATTTCTTTTCAGCCCGAAACAGAGGCTATTGGTTCTACACAAGACCGTTTACAGTTTATGCCCACTGCTGCCGAAATTGTAGAATTTACAGTACCCCATTTAGAGACAGCACCTTATCCGGTTGTAAGTTTTGGACAGGGCTGCGAAGGCGAACCCTTACTGATGTGGGAAACAATAGAAGAAGCAATAATAGAAATTAGAAAACATACACAAAAAGGAAGTATTAATATAAATACGAACGGCAGTAACCCGGTTGCAGTTAAACGCTTAATGGAAGCAGGACTAAATAGTATAAGAGTAAGCCTAAACTCAGCCCGACCTGATATTTATACAAAGTATTATCAACCTAATAATTATTCGTTTGATGATGTTGTAAATAGTATAAAAGTTGTAAAAGAACACGGTGGGTGGGCATCTATAAATTATTTTGTTTTTCCGGGAATGACCGATAATATTGACGAAGTAGAAGCCTTAATGCAATTAATAAGTGATACGGGATTAGATATGATACAATGGAGAAATTTTAATATAGACCCTGATTGGTATCTTGGTAAAATTGGCATGACCGATACAGGGGAATTTATTGGTGTAAAACAAATGATGCAACTTATATACAATGAATTTCCGGATATAAAATTCGGGTATTTTAATCCTTCAATAGAACGAATGAAAAATTTTGATGAAGATTTTGCACATTAATTATTGATTAGAATGGAAGAATTTACCATAAAAGCAACTTTGACCCAAAAAGATATAGTGGATTTTTATTACAATAGAACTGTAAAAAATCCACTTTATATTATTCTGTTTTTTTGTGGTATTTACAATCTTTTATTCGGTATTATTACTATATTTAATAAGGAACTTTATTCATCCCCCAACGACAATAACCCGTTTTTATTTTCAGGGGGGCTATTTATGGTATTTATATTGCTGTTTTTGTATTTTGTAAAATGGAGAGCAAGGAAATTCTATAAGAGTAATATTAAAATACAAAGAGAAATAATTTATACATTTAATGATGATGAATTAGCCTATAAAGGTTATAATGTAATTGCAAAATACAAATGGAGTGAGTTGCCTAAACTGAAAATTACAAAAAAAATGATAATTATTTATGTTGCCAATTTAGAAGCATTGTTAATTCCAAAACAACTTTTTACAGAGACTCAAATAGCTTTTCTAAAATCTAAGATAAAATCAAAATAATTACATGGATACTTTTATTATAAAAACAACCCGACAACAAAAGGACTTAGAAAAATTTTATTTAGCCAGTTTCAATAAACAACCTGTCTATATAATACTTTTTATTATTGGTATTTTGCATATTTTTATTGGCATTTTTAAGATTTTCGGTATTACTCTTTTTTATATTGGTGGCGATGTTTATACGAATATCGGCACAGGTATATTATTCTTGTTTTTTCTATTTTATGTAAGGTATAAAATAATACAATCAGCAAAAAAAATATATACATCTAATATTAAATTACAGCACGAAATAGAATATGAATTTAGTGATGAAGGACTTAAAACAAAGGGTTACAATTTTGAAGCATCTTACAAATGGAATGAATTAAATAAAATAAAAATAATAAAAGTTGTTGCAGTAATTTATACTAGCAATCTTCAAGGCTTGATATTATTAAAAGAAGATTTTACTGATGAACAACTAAATTTTGTTATATCAAAATTAAAAAAGAAGTAATGCAATTAGGTCTCATAAATATTTTATATATTAATATAATATTTTGTATTCTATTTCTATACAGTCCTTCTAATAAACACTAAAAAGATTATATGAAAATTTTCCACACTACAAACTTCCCAATTATACATTTGTCAATTTTTTTACTACTTCAAATCAGAGAACCTTGTGTAATCCAAGCAAATTCTTTGTAAAAAATCAAATGTATGCATTTTAAAAGCATTCTATAAAAACATGCATCTTAAAAATAAACGCTAAAAAAAAGAAATAATAACTAAAAAATTAGTGGACATCATTTTTCAAGACCGTTATTCAAAAATACCCTCACTTACACAAATTTTTGGAGGATGTAATAGTTTAGCGTTTGTAGATTTGTACTTCTAAATTCATATCTGTC
>CAIYTT010000126.1 GCA_903929195.1 uncultured Bacteroidota bacterium | reverse complement strand
TTACCCCAATCTACTACTTTATTAAACTTTTTAGTTAACCCTAACTTTAGAGGAGAAAAAATTGGTTCTAAATTAATTAAACATTATATTCATGAATCAAAGGAAACTAAAAGAATGTGGCTTTGGGTTAAAAATAAAAACAAACATGCTATAGATGTATATCTTAATCATGGATATAAATTTGATGGTTTAGTGGATATAATAATGATAAACAATAAGCAAAATGAATAAATTAATAAATATACTTTCAGAATTACGGCCAGAGTTTGATTTCGAAAGCTCACAGGATTTTATCATTGATGGTCTTTTAGATTCATTTGATATGATTACTTTAGTTTCGGAATTAGATAATATTTTTTCTATTTCAATAGATGGTACAGATATTATTCCTGAAAATTTCAAAAATTTAAAAACTATAGAAAATCTTTTAGTAAAAAAAGGAATAATTTTATAATGAATCTACAATTTTCAAATAAAAGAATTACTGGTATTCTTACCATTTTACCATCAAAAGAAATAAAATTTGATGATGAAATGGATAATTATAACTTTAGTAAAGAGCAATCTATCAAATTAAAGAAGATAATGGGATATGGTAGCCATAGAATTGTGGATACCGAAGTATGTTGTTCTGATTTAGCAATTAAAGGATTAAGTTATTTGTTTGATTCTAATCTTCTTATAAAAGATGAAATTGATGCTATCATTTTTGTTTCTCAAACACCAGACTACCTTATGCCTGCAACAAGTTTTATTGTACATGGAGCATTAGGATTAAAGAAAAATACTTATTGTATTGATATTAATCAAGGTTGTTCGGGATACTTAGTTGGCTTACATCAAGCATTTATGTTATTGGATCAGGATGAGATAAAGAAAGTTATTTTAATAAATGCAGATACATTAAGTAAAAAAACAAATAAAAGAGATAGGAATAGTTATCCGCTTATAGGAGATGCTGCTTCAATTAGTATTGTAGAAAAAGATGCAAAACAATCTAATATATTTTCAAATATGTATGTTGATGGTACTAATAATAATGTAATTATGATACCCGCAGGTGGTTTAAGACTACCATCTTCTGTAGAAACCTCAACAAATGTAGAAGATGAAAAAGGTAATTTTAGATCGAAGGATAATTTAGTAATGAAGGGTGATTTGGTTTATAATTTTGTACAAGTAGAAGTCCCTATTATGATTAATAATCTTATTGCACAAGCTAGCATTAATATGGACGATGTACATTATTTTTTATTTCACCAGCCTAATAAATTTATGCTTCAAAAGTTGGCAGACAAAATGAAAGTTTCTTATGAAAGAATGCCTAATAATGTTGTAGAAAATTTTGGAAATTCAAGTGGTGCAAGTATCCCAACTGTAATAACTCATAATTTTTCCAATGAATTTTGTAATAATGAATATTTGTGTTGTTTGGCAGGTTTTGGAGTTGGTTTAACATGGAGTTCTATGCTTTTAAAATTAGGTAATCTTGAATTTTGTAAAACAATTTAT
>CAIYTT010000125.1 GCA_903929195.1 uncultured Bacteroidota bacterium | reverse complement strand
TTCATAGTTATTTATATTATTTTCTAATTGCCAAATCTACTGATTGCCCAGATTTCGTACTTTTTACGACTTTGTAAATTATTCTATTACAATCTACACCTAAACTATGTAATGCATCTCGTACCGATTTAGCTCTATTGTACAGTAAATAACCCCAAGTGCTTTCTTGTGTACCCAATTTAGAATCTGTACCACCTTCATCGCTAATATTACCATACTTATATTGTGGATAATCTTGATTTAAATTCATGCTATATGAATTAATAATAATTTCAATTTTTGAATTTGATGTTGTATTTATATCATTAACGTATTTATATAACTCTGCATCTACCTCTTCTTTTGTTTGAACAATTTGTGGTGAATTTTGTTTAAAAGTAATATTAATAGGCTGTGGTGGATAATAGTATTTAATATCATCAATATCATTAAGTAATTTTTCGGGCAAAGAAAGTTTTGTATTTACATATAATGATGGCTCTGTAGGACCAAAATATGGAATACATGTTTTATATATTCCACATTTTTGCATGCCAACAGAAGATGTACCTCCATGCTGATAACCATGTTTATCCCAATTTGCTAAATTATTTATTATTTGGTGATATACAATAACGTCTTGACCAACAACTCCATCTTGCAATAAAAGTTTTGTTTCTTTTTTTTGACCATTAAAAAAATAAGTAAGTTTAAAAATTATTCTATCACCCTTTTTTCGATGTTTTAATGTTGTTGGATTTTCATTATAAAATTTTGAATTATTTACAAACCAATTTATATACTTTTTTACTTCATCCGGTGCATTTTCATCTAAATCTAAACCACAATTATTATCACATTCCTGTGGTTTTATACTACTTAATGCTGCATTTTTACTAATAACATTCTTATTATCAGTTACACTGTCTTCCAATACTGAATTAGATGTATTTTGTTTGGGCGGTAAATTAATTTTAACCGTATTATTTTGTTGCTTTTTAGGTTCACCCCCACTTCCGCTACCTGTACCCGGCTCATTATCACCGCCACCGCCTTTTACAGACAAATTAAGCACCCAACCCCCATTAAATATATGTAATGTTTCGTTTATTGTTGTGGTTTCCGCTCCGGGTTCGCCTTCGCTAAGCACAGTGTCCACATTACTGGTAGTGCCGTCTTGGTTGGTTACTGTACCGCTTATTACTACTCTGTTACCGTTATTTATGGCATCGGGTACACCGGGCAAATTGTATGCTTGTATGTTTACTTGGGTTTGCGATGGTGGTGTACCCGTACCCGATGATGCATCGGTACCGACCCCACTTCCACCACCTACAGTTCCACCTGTGCCACTGCTTCCTCCACTACTTCCTCCTGCGCTACCACCGGTAGCACCTCCTTCGGCTGTTAATGCAGCTAAGTGGTTTTGTGGTTCTGTAAGCTTATTACTGCTATAGGTGGCACTTAGCAAATTGCTTGTATAGCTGTTCTCTATCTGCTTTTGCGTTTCAAATATTGTATTTACATATTGTGTTGTTATAGATATATCATTTGTACTCCCGGTGGTATAATTTCGTGGTGTTCTGTCGGTATTGGTAGGGTAAAACGGATTACCTGCCGGTCTTTTTTTAGGTTGATAATTATTCGTATTGGCTTTGCTACATCCGCAACCACAGTCTGTTTTAGGTGGTTTTCTACCACTACTCAGCACCTCATCTTTGCTTCTCAATACAGGGTTGGTATCTAAAACGGGGTTTTTAAATTTATAACCACTATTGGCAGGTGGCGGTATATATTGCCCCGGGTCTATTGGCGGTGGTGGTGGCGGGTTATTATACGGTATATCGGGCTTATAAGGTTGGCTATAATTTACATCGTAATTTGCAGTGTCGTTTGTAAGGTCTTGTGGGCAATTATTGGGTGTTTCGCTACCTCTCATTAATTGGCAAGCACCTATTATTTGCCCTGTGGGGTCTTGCCACCACCTATTACCATATTCATCTTGCCCTATATATTTAAAACACATTCTACTTGCTCTTGCGTGGTCCACTTCGCAAGCGTTTATATTCGGGTCGCCGCTTATAGTATCGTTTTTGTCGCCACGGTAGGCTATTAAATCTGCCATATACTAAAATTAAGAAAGTTTATTGAATTATTGAAAAATGATTATTAAAAATTCAGATTTTAAAAGCTGTTTGCCAATCATCGGGAGATTCCGCTAAAGGGCGGAATGACGTCTTTAATTGGGCTTGCCTTTTTGCGGACTAATGATAAAGATTTGGTAAAAATTGCCCTGCACAATAAAAATGCAGGACAATTTTATTACTTAATTTTTATTAATGTGTACCTTCTTCAGCACCACAACCGCAGCCACAGCAAGATTGGGGTACATCGCAACAATCGCCATATACTTTTTTGTAAAGTGTGGCTTTATCGTTTGGTAACGGTATTGCATCAAGGGTAGCCACCTGTTGATCTACAATGGTTTGTGCATTGGTAGCATCTTGTATATTCCTTTCCAATTGCTGCATTGCCGACAGGTTATTAATATAAGTAGCCATATTTTCTGCATCCTGTGCTTTTTGGTTAAAGCAATCCAATGCTTCGCCCTGCCCCAACAATGCATCGCATACTGCCGATGAGGTTAGTAACGTGTGTTTGTCCACATTTAATATTACCCCTTTCACTTCTACATCAAGCCCGGTAGGGTCGTAATACATTACACAATCTTTGTTTTTGCGCCAAAGTGTTTCTGATTCGCTAACACAAGAAGGTAAAAATTCGGTAAGGCAACCACCTATCGTTATTGTTTTGGCTTCTATAAACTGTTGAAAACCATCCAAATAATCCAATACATTACAATAAGGTTTTAATAAGGTACACATCATATTCGTTATTCTGTCAGGGTCGGTAAGTGGCACGTCTATAATATCTTGCAGCATATTGGGCAGGTTACTCAAATCTACAATGCGTGTAGATTCCGGATAGCCATTGGTATAAAGAAACTTTAAATTTACCAACGATGTAATGCTTATATATTCTTGCAGCAATTGGCGGAAAACAAAATTAAGTACCCTGCTTTTATTTACATTCACCAATTCGCGTACCGTTACTGTACTTGTACCGCTGTCGGTATTGGTACTTGTGTTGTGGCTTATGTCTATTTGGCGGGCAGCATTGCTTTGTTGCACATGTTTGGCAAGGGCATTGCTTAGCGAATTCATGTTAGATGTACGTATGCTTGTATGTGCCTGATTATAAGTATTACTCATACCGCCGCCGCTTGTAGATGTTTCGCCTTGCGACTGTCCGTAACCACCACCTATGGCACCGATACCAAAATCTATATTGGCACTTATATTGGCAGAATTAGACGAATTTTTAGAATCGGATGTAGTGTTATAATTACTGCCACCGGCACTTGTAGTGTCTGCGGTAGAGTTCATATTACCTTGTTCTTGTTGCAATAGTTTATCCAGTTCGGTAGCACTGCTGTCGCTCACGCTGTCCAGCATATTATCGCCACTTGCGGTACTACTGCTTTGGTCTTCATAAGTAGTAATACTTATAGTAGTGCGTTCGCCCGGAAACAACGAAAATGTTTTCAATACCTTGCCTGCACCATAATTGCCTAAATAACTGCAAGTGCGGTACTCTTCTATTACTTTTATTTGTGGCACCGGTACAGGTGGTCGGCTTATGTATTTAGTGGTGGGTGCATAGCCGTTAATGCGTTTTATAAACAGTGGTCTAAGCCCTTGTTTTGCATAGTCTGCAATGGGCGACGATGCAGTGCTGTCTGTTGGGGTAGCCTGCATAAGTATTGGGTCTTGCATTTGTGCCTGCACGTTATTATTCAGTTTGCCGTGTGCAAAAGCACCTGCTGCAAAACTTTTATTGGGCATACCATAACTCAAGGGTGCTGTAAACGGCACAAACTGACCCATAAGTGGAGATGGAGCAGCCACATTAGGGTGAAACAACTGAATAGCTGTGTGGTATTCATTTGTTCCATCATATCGAAATAGTTATTTTGGGGTACTTTTAATGCAAAACCCTTAAAATAATCGGGAGGAAAATATTTTACAATATTTCCGTAAGTAGTAAAACAAGCCTCTTGCGGCATATTATACTCTAATACAGGTGGCGTGCCACCATTGGGCAGCTTAATAAAGGGTTCTAACGGTATGCAGGATGCTTGGCTGAAAGCCGTTTCCATTGCAGTAATGTCCGTAATCTGTTGCGTAATTTGCGGTGCTATCATTTTTTTGATTTTTTGTTAGCGGTTATCAATAATTTTGTTTCAAGTGCAATTTGAGAAATAATAATTGTATAACAATGTGCATTTTGTGCGTTAACATATTAAATCTACAAGACCAAATTTCATGTTAAATTAACATAAAATAGACTATAAAAACTTTTTCAATAAAAAAAGTTTCCATAAAACCTATATTTTAACAATTAACATTTTATAAACAAAGTGATATTTT
>CAIYTT010000124.1 GCA_903929195.1 uncultured Bacteroidota bacterium | reverse complement strand
TATTTATTAATTATTTCAACTAATTTATGTATCTTGCATTTATGTAGTTGTTTTTATAATAAATTTATACTGATGAATATGAATTTATATTTTAGTGTTATAAAAAATAAAGTAATTATTTTTTTATTTGCTTCTTTTCTCTTAAGTATTCATTTATTTGCTCAGAAACATACTGTATCTGTATTTGAAAAAAAAGCAAGTCTGCAAACAATATGGATGCAAAGTAATTTGGACTTGTCTGAAAATCAATATGACAAGATATATAATTTAAATTTGTTGTATGCGAAAATAGAGGACAGTATAGACCATGTGAAAAACATTAATTTTAAAACGGAAGCCAAGCAACGAATTAAAAAACATAAATATAATGATTATAAAATCATACTCAATTCGGAACAATACAAACAATTTATTTTGCATATAGAAAATAAAGACTCCAATAAAAAATCCCCATTTACAAGTACCTATTAGTTTAGATTATTAAGCACTTTTACTTCAAAGATACCTTGAAATATATACATTTTTCCATTGCTGAGGTTTTTACATCTTGCACGTGTTCTTAATTTTTCTATTATCTGAAATTGCTTGCCTTCAACTTCAAATAGTTGATTTACTTTCATTTCATCAACTAAGATATAGCCGTCTTTTTTATCATACTTATACAGTGCCTTAAATAAATTTGCATCTGTACAAGTACTTGCTGCCGGATTATTTAAATAGTTGCGTAAAGCTTTTTCAACTTCGGTAGGGAAATATTTTTTATCTAAAAATGGTTTCAAAATTATTTTAAATTCATTTTTCCATTCATTACCATGTGGTTGAACACTGTTTTTAAATTTTATATAGGTAAACATGTGTGCTATTTCATGTAATAATGTAATAAGAAAACTATAAGGATTTAGATTTCCATTAATACTAATGCGGTGTTGTGGTATTTCTTTTGTTGGGCTACGGTAATCGCCTAATACACTTTTGCGTTCGTGCGTTAGCGTTAAATAGATTATGTTTTCTTTAAAAAATGGTACGACGTCATTAAAAGAACCAGCAGGTAAGAACTGTTCTAAAAATGCCATTTCTTTTTCGTGCTTCATATTACTTCTGAGTACCTTTATTCATTTTTATTAATAATTTAGTTTCAATTGCAGTATATATAATATATGTGCCAAGTAATAAAAAAATGGTAGGTTTATGTAAATTTTCTCTGTTTAGTAAAACAAAAGTTAGAAAAGAGACCATACAAACAGACATTTTTAATATGGAGGCACTTAAAATACCATTTATAAATTTTTGAGGGCGACTGCCTATTTTAGGATTTACTAAAATATATGCTAATACAGTAAGAATAAACATAAGTAAGTTGCCACATTCTAAGCTTATAAAACTATAATCAGGGAAAAAAGAATGTACTATAAAAAAAAGAATGCTCAATAAAGCAAATGTAATACTTGTAAACAATAAAAATACTTTCTTCATTTTTTTGGTTTGTTCAATTCATTTATTAATTGCCATAAAGAAATAATTAGTGCAATAAGAGGAATTAATATCAAAAATACAGGAATTTTCCATTCCAGACGTTTATCTATTTCAAAACCACCCCAAAAACTGATACCAAGCATAGCCATCATCTGGCTTGCCAAGCCGGCATATCGCATTGCATTATTGTTTTTATCGGATGTACTCATATTGTTTTATATTTTATGAATTTCTTTTTGTAAAAATAGTTATTTTTAGTTTAATTAAATATATTTATTTATTATGCAAATTGCAATATTTAGATAAAGTAAAAAGCCTATTTTTGTAAAAATATAATAAAATGAGTCTTACAGAAAAATTATTCAATTTTAAAAACAATAAAGCTGAGGCAAACTTAGTAGCAGGACAAGAATTTTTAGCAGCCAATAAACTAAAGCCGGGTATTACAGAGCTACCAAGTGGCTTACAATATGAGGTTTTATTTGCAGGTGAAGGTGCAAAACCAATGGAATTTAATAAAGTTACCTGCCATTATCATGGTACTTTAATTGATGGTACTATTTTTGATAGTTCGGTACAACGTGGACAGCCCGCTACGTTTCCTTTAAACCAAGTAATTAAAGGCTGGACAGAAGGAGTACAATTAATGGCTACAGGCAGTAAATGGAGGTTTTTTATTCCACCACATTTAGGTTATGGCGATAGACAAGTTGGCGGCACAATTGGCCCCAATAGTACTTTAATCTTTGATGTAGAGTTATTGGGGATTAACTAAAAACAAAAATAATATATATGGGTTTACCCGCTTTTAAATTAATAACGGTTCAAGAATACCTTGAATCTGATTTAAATGCTGTGGAAAAGCATGAATTTTTTGATGGTGAAGTGTTTGCTATAGCAGGTGCATCAGAAAAACATAATCGTGTTGTAGTTAACATGACATCAAAAATAGATGTATTTCTCAAGGGGAAGAGTTGTATTATTTATCCATCGGATATGCGGGTTGCTACGCCGCAATCGGATGCGTATATGTATCCTGATTTAAGTATTGTTTGTGGTGATATATAGCTGAAAGAAAATATTTTTGATACGTTAGTGAATCCATCAGTATTAATTGAAGTAATGAGCCCTACAACCAATGCGTATGATGCAGGATATAAATTTTTCTATTATAAACAAATACCAAGTTTAAAAGAATATTTAATTATAGACCCTACACGCTATTTTGTTTCAAAGTTTTCAAGACAAATAGATAATTCTTGGAATATAGTAGATATAAATGGACAAAATGCAAGCATTATGATTAACACAATAGAGCTTGAAATACCGTTTGAAGACATCTATTATAGGGTAGTAATTGATAAATAATATTTTATTTGTATGTTTAGGTAGGGCTATATTTACAGATAAATACTATGAATACAAATAAATTAGTAATTTTACATTCAAAAAAACAAAGAATATGAAAAAAATATTTATTTTATTATTTCTTTCTATAATAGGCAATGTTGCATTTGCTCAAATTCCTAATTCAAGTTTCGAAACATGGGATTCTTCTGCTTCTACCCCCGGCTATAGTGTGCCGAATGGTTGGGATAATTTAGATTCCGTAACACACGCTACCGGTATATATACTTGCACAAAGGGTACAGGTGGCTGTACGGGTGGCGGTTCTTATTATTTAGCATTAAGAACTCAAACTATTCCTTTATTAGGTGTTTTGCCCGGTGTAGCTGCAACAGGTAAGTTTGTTATTTCCGGCACAACTTATTCGGTAAAAGGTGGTTTCCCTTGCACTTCTCGACCACAGAGTTTGATAGGCAATTGGGAATATATGGCTTATGGTTCAGATAGAGGTCAAATTGCAATTTTGCTTACAAAATGGAATACAGTATTAAGCAAAAGAGACACGGTAGCATTAACAAACCAAACTTTATCAGGAATGGTAATGTTATGGGCAGGATTTTCAATTAATCTGAATTACTTAAAAGGCGAAAATCCGGATAGTGCTTTAATCGTTTTTTCGTCAAGCGGACAAACGGGAGCCGTTGCAAATAGTTATTTAAATATAGACTCTTTGGCTTTTTCTGGTAGTGTACCCAATGGAGTTATTTCTGTAACTGAGCATACGTTTACGTCTTCAATATTCCCTAATCCTGCGGCTGGCAATGCAAATATTAGATACTATAGCCCAATAGGGCAGAATATACAAATATATATTACAGATATAAATGGTAAAATAGTAAAGTCAATTATTACAGAATCAATGCAAGGCACTAATTTATATTCTTTAAATACATTAGCATTTGCACAGGGAATCTATTTTGTAAAAATTATTAATGAGCAAGGTACAGATGTACATAAATTAATAATTGAGTAATCATAATGACAACGAAACTATATAGTTGTATAATTTTAGCATTAGTTCACTGAATACGTTCAAATGGTTTTATTTATTCTCTTATTTCCCTGCGGAAATTCTGGAAGAACTGCTGTGGGTACACTATAGGTTGCAAACGAGGACAAGTGAGAGACAAATGAGGAAGCACAGGGTTGTTTATTTATCATACATGTAAAAACAATACATTATTTTATATTTTGTTTGGTAAGGGTACAAAAGAAAATAAATATATAGTTATAAAAAAAATGACAAGTATTGAAATTACTATTGTCCATACTATAATGCCGGCAATATCTTTTTGCTTACTTTTAGGCATGTTGTCAAATTTCAATATGTATTGTGTTAATTTATTGCCATATTCAAAATAATAATAATTCAATGCGAAAATTAATACTGATGGAATAATTACACATAATGATGAATTACCTCGTGTATTAGTTATAATATCATATAGAAAAAATGGAATTTGACTTGCCCACATTTCAAGAGCAAAAATCATTACAAAAGTTTGAAACTTACTACTAAATATTTGATTTGGAAACCATTTATTTGTTAGTTCATTCATTTTGTATATTTTGTAATAAAAAAAATAATACATTTCCTTAATATTCATAATAATTAAATTTAATGTGATAAATATCTATATAAATTATCTGAGTTTAAACAGCTAAATTCACTTTGGCATGTATTTTGAAATATATAATAATTGTTTTCAATGTCATTCCCAACACCAATCTCGTTCTTCCGGATTTTCCGCTTGGAATCAGGAAGTAAGATAAACTCCTATTCCAAAGGCATTTACTTGACAAAGATAAATGAAAATGGATGGAAATGTTAGAACTAATTTATAACCTTACTTGCCAAAAGATGCATTTGTTTTTAATATTCTTAACTGGGTTTGTTTTCATTTTACATTAGTTCACTGAACGGTTTTATTTATACTTCCTGATTCCCTGCGGAAATCAAGAAGAACTGGTGTGGGTACACTATAGGTTGCAAACGAGGACAAGTGAGGGGTATCATTAATAATTTTCTTCTTTTTCGGTAAATCATTAAATTCAATAAAATATCTTTCCCATTTTCTTCTGACGATAAGGCACTAAAATTGATTAAAAGAATTGGTGCAAATACTATTAATTTTGTATATAAATTATTGTATAATAATATATCAAAATTGTATAAATGGTTGCAATATGATAATAATGAAAAAATTACAAAAAATTGAAGTGAAATTATAGATATACCAGCAGTGAAATCTATACCCATAGCTGGTTTTGGAAAAAACTTTACAAACCTATACAGAGTATAGTAAATGTAATAATATCCTCTTTTTATTTTCATATTATATATATTGTTTCCAATCTATCTGTGTAATCAAATGAAGGGAAAACCAATAATTAAAAACAACAGTTAAAATTACAATCCAAGATAAAACATCATAGAATATTTTTTTATTCTTTGATAATTGATTGAATTCAATAAAATAAACATCCCATTTTTTTTCAGAAGATAAAGCTGAATAATT
>CAIYTT010000123.1 GCA_903929195.1 uncultured Bacteroidota bacterium | reverse complement strand
TTTTAGAACTTCTACTTGATTATAATTAAATAAGCATGAGGTTCAATTGAATCACCAATCTTTGTTCAATTAATAAATTAGCCTAAATGAAAAATACCATTCTCTTACTGCTCTTTATACTCTTATATAATAAGGCTTATATGCAAAGCACTAATGATAGCACCCTAAATAGTGAGCAAAATAATGTAATTAAACCTAAATATAAGGATTATGGTAATTCTTTGGTTATTTCCGGCACCAATTTTTATGTACCTCAATTAAGACCTTTCAGTTTTGATTTACGTCCACAATTTTTTCCACAACAAAAAAGTATTTATATAAATCGTAAAGTATATAAAAACTGGAGATTAGAAATTGGCTATAATGAATGGAATCCCAATAAGGATTTCCTGCAATTACCTGAATTATGGGGTACTCCAAATTTTGAATTGAAACCGGGTGCTTTAGAGTTTAGAATTTTATATAGAATGATTGACTTTATGGTTTGCTATAAGCTAAATAGATTGAAAAAATATAATATATTATTAGGTATTGGATATTCAAAATGTTGGGGAGCCAATACATATATTGATAGTATTTACCTAAATCCAGGTCCACCTTATGATGGTATTATTTATGCTCATTCCACTATTGTTTTATATGATGGCATTATTGCAAAAATTGCTTATGATTATAATATTTTCAGAAACAGAATAAGTATAGGTACAGATATTAAATTCAGAAAATATTTTGGTGCTTACATTTATCAAATAGACTATGGTTTTCACTTAAAATTAAATTTTTAATAAAATTATTTTTTACAACTCAAAAAATAGTAAACAATGAAAAATAGAATATTAATAATTATTGCTATATATCTAAGCTTTGGATTACAAGCACAAACAAATGTTATACAAAGCCACTTTAAGGAGGGCTTATATAAATTTGACGATAGTATAAAAATTTTATCGCAAAACATTTTTATAAATTATGCCACTAAATTTGGTTTGGCAAGCAGTGATAGCATGTCGCTAAAACCTCGTTCTTCCGGATTTTCCGCAGGGAATCCGGAAGTATGAATGAACTCCTTTTCCAAAGGCATTTACTTGACAAAGCTAAATGAAAGAGATAGAAATGTTAGAACTAATATATAACCTTACTTGCCAAAATATGCATTTGTTTTTAATATTCTTAGCTGCGTTTCTTTTCATTTATCTTAAGTTCTTTGAATACGTTCATAGAACGGTTTTATTTATACTTCCTGATTCCCTGCGGAAAATCAGGAAGAACGGGTAAGGCGTGGCACAATTTTTTATTATATTAAGAGATTCAGTCTATTCCTTTCTGCCTAAAACTTAAATCACACAAAAAACACCTAAACACAAACCCATGCCCAACAACACCCACCCCAACACCCTACCCTTAAAAAGGTGCAATTAAACCTTAAAATCCTATTATTAAATTAAATACCTTACACCCAAACCGCATTAGGTTACAAAAAATAAACTGCACACTATGAGTACGAAATGAGCAATTAATGAGCAGTTTTATTTTTACAAGTACCTCATTATCAATATATTTAAAAAAATAAACTGCCCGTTTAAATTTTTATTGGCAAACGGGTAATTTCCACAAGTATCTTTTTATGCTGTTTAATTAGGAAATATGCAGTAGTATGGCAGCCCCACCAGGCTCAATGCCGTAGAATAGGACGCTTAATAGGAATAATAACAAAAAATCTACACATAACATTATATACCAACAAAATACGAATAACACTCAATTATATAACTTATCACAATTGCGAATATATGACAAAACTCAATCAATAGTTTATGATTCTAATCATATTATTGATTGACAACAATCATTGAAATATAAGGGTATAGGATACAATTTTGCATCGTCAATAGACAAAAGAACGTAAAAACAATCTATTGACAACAATCACAATAAATATTGACAGCAATCATAGGATGAATTTATTAACGATGGTAAATTTGCCTTATAATTAAAAAACAGAATAAAAGCTCTTTACTTATTAATTTGAAAAGTTTAAAAAATACATTATAGAAATTAAAAATGGCATAA
The DNA here is from genome assembly GCA_903929195.1 of uncultured Bacteroidota bacterium. GTDB lineage: Bacteria > Bacteroidota > Bacteroidia > Chitinophagales > Chitinophagaceae > CAIYTT01. The sequence continues at coordinate 4,312 of CAIYTT010000123.1, read as the reverse complement.
TAATTGCCTCTTATAATGTATCAGGCAAAAACAAAAAATCATTAATTAGAAAAGAAATTATGACAATTTTATTTATTATCAAATTAAAAAATATCTTTTTTTTACAAACAAAACAACAACAATTATGAAACGACCAATTTTAATGACAGCAGTAATCGGGTTATCTGTTATTTGCTTTGCATTTGCACCAGACAAAAAACCATGGAATGCACCAGACAAAGAAAACAAAATGTCTAATCCGGTAAAATCAAGTACTGAGTCAATAGATGCAGGTAAAGCATTGTATGCAAAACATTGCCAATCATGCCATGGTAAATCAGGTTTAGGTGATGGTACAAAAGCATCTACTTTAAAAACAGAACCGGGCGATTTTTCAAAATCAGCATTCCAATCACAATCCGATGGCTCTCTTTTCTATAAAATTAATGAAGGAAGAGATGATATGCCAAGCTTTAAGAAAAAAATGCCTGAAGCAAACGACGTATGGAACGTTGTAAATTACTTGAGAACTTTGAAAAAATAATTACGTTAAAGTCATTAAGTAAAAATTCTAATTAGTGATGCCGGGCTGTTTACAAGTCTGATTTAAAACAGCCCGGTTTTTTTAAAAGCCTTACTCCTGAATAGATTCTTATTCAAACTGTGTAATTTATTAATAAAAAAGAAACACAGGTTTTACGACACCATATATTATTTTATAGAAACAAATTAAACAGGCTTCAGTTTTATGAAAAATGAAGATTCTAATGTAACAAGAAGAAAACTTTTGGGTTGGCTCGGAGTATTGTCCGTTTTTGCATTTATGGGTGGTATATTTAAACGCCCTGTTGCAAAAAAACCAAAAACCATAAAAATGCTTGCTCAAGACGGTACTCTTGTAGAGGTAGATGCCTCTCTGATAGCCTCTGCTAACAGAAAAGTAACCAATAAAGAATTACAAAATTGGGTAAACCGCAAATAGTATATTATTCTATTTTTTAAATGATACTCATGAACACAAATAACACTTCCCGAAAAGAGTTTCTTGCATCGCTGGTAGTTTCAGGTTTAGCACTTGCAGGATGCTCATCAAAGGGAAATCCTTTCGATACGGGAGGAACAGATATTAAACCCACAGGAGAAAAAGTAAAACTCTTATCTGTGGATGGTGAAGTGATAGAAGTTGATAAAGCATTTTTAAAACCTGTACCCGAAATGCCGGCTGTTTCAAATAATGAAGCACGCAAGGGTATTCCCGGTAAAAAGTTTGTAATGGTAATTGACCTTTCCAGATGTAAAAATCTAAGAAAATGTCAGGAAGCATGTAACCACATGCACCATATACATACCGACCTTAATTGGTTAAAAGTGTATCCAATGGAGGAAGGTGAACATACGGCTCCTTATTGGCAACCTACTACATGTATGCATTGCGACCACCCGCCTTGCGTAAAAGTTTGTCCGGTAGATGCAACTTTTAAACGCCAAGACGGTATTGTATTAATAGATGCAGACAGATGTGTTGGTTGTAGATTCTGTATGGCTGCCTGCCCCTACTCTATACGTGTATTTAATTGGGAAAAATCAGACATGGTTACACCCGAACTTGCTGCACAACCCTACTCTTGCGAAAGCAGTATGCCACAAAAAGTAGGTACTGTAGGTAAATGCGACTTCTGCCCGGATATGGCAAGAAAAGGTGAATTACCACATTGTGTTTCAGCCTGCCCTAACGGTACATTTTTCTTTGGCGATATTAATGAAGACAGCGTAACTAACGGTGCAGAAACATTTAGATTCAGCGACCTTGTAAAAGATAAAGCCGGTTATCAGCTAATGGATGATTTAGGTACAAAACCAAGTGTTTATTATCTACCGCCTGCAAGCCGTAATTTCCCTTTTGAAAAAGGACTTGAAAATGAAAAAGGAAAAAGTTAATCATTTAAAATATAATTCAAAATGGAAAAAATAATTTTAACAGACGAAAAGATTAAATCCGACTTACTTCCACAAAAGTTTGGAAGACGAGGAATGATTTGGACTGCAATTCTGATTGCATTCTGTGCTGTTGGTCTCTTTGCTTACATACGCCAATTACAAAACGGACTTATTGTAACCGGTATGCGTGATTATGCTTCGTGGGGTATTTACATTTCTAACTTCGTATTTTTTGTGGCTATAAGCCTTGTGGGGTCTTTAATTACAGCAGTATTAAGGCTTACAGGTGTTCATTGGAGTACTCCACTAACACGTATAGCAGAAATAATTGCTGTTTCTGCAATTACATTTGCTTCACTTATTATTATTGTGGATATGGGACGACCTGAAAGATTTTATAACTTATTTTTGTATGGCAGGCTTCAGTCGCCTATAATTTGGGACGTTACAGTAATCATAACTTATTTCGTAATAAGTATTTTTTTGCTCTATCTCCCATTACTACCCGATATTCAAATTCTACTTGGTAGAAAAGAAAATAAAGGATTACACAAATTATATAAATTCTTAGGTTCTTTTTGGAAAGGCACGCACATGCAGTTTCGTATAAGCGAAAAAGCAATTAGTATTCTTTGCGTTGCAATAATACCTGTTGCATTTAGCATACATACGGTAACTTCTTGGCTATTTGCCACTACCTACAGACCGGGTTGGGACAGTACCAACTTTGGTGCCTATTTTATTTCAGGTGCGTTTTTAGTTGGTTCCGGTGCAGTAGTTGTAGCAATGTATGTTTTTCGTAAATGCTATAAACTGGAAAACTATATTACAGATATGCACTTCGACAAAATGGGTCGTATTGTTGTAATGTTAGCTTTACTTTACATGTATTTTAATGTAAATGAATATCTTACACCGGTATTTAAAATGAAAAAGTCGGAAGAAGCATTTCTAAACGGTTTGTTTATAGGCGATTTCGCACCCATATTTTGGTCTGCAATCTTTGGTGGCATGATTATACCTATAATCATACTATTATTTAAGAAAGGTAGGAAACCATTACCCATGTTTGTTGCAGGTATTATGATTGTAGTAGGTGCTTGGTTTAAGAGGTTTTTAATTGTAACACCAACTTTATTACATCCGTTTCTACCTATGCACAATGTACCCGAAAACTATAAACATTATTTCCCCACTTGGGAAGAATGGGCTATCGCATTAGGTTCACTGGCAGGCGCATTATTGATAATAACCATTTTTGCAAGAATTTTTCCAATCATTCCAATTCAGGAAACTTTAATTGAAGAACATGAAAAGGCACAACATCATAAATAGCATATCCATAGGAGCTATTTCAATACTCGTTACCGCATTTGGATTAAGTACTGCAAACTGCCAGGAAACAACCAAAAGCCCATTAATGATAGGGTTATCTTATACCACACTAAACAATAATATACCTTATGTGGTAGTTACTGCAAAATCTAAAATAGACGGTAGATTTAAGCAGATAAAAGGAGCCGAAATAAAAATATATTTAGATAAAGACTCTGCCGGCAAGCCATTGGCACTTATATCTAAAGTTGTAACTAATGCAAAAGGCGAAGCTGGGGCTATTTTAAGTCCTGAGTTGCTAAATCAATGGAAAACGTCAACCAACCATACATTTATTGCAACATACGATAAAACAGCTCAATTTGACGAAACATCTGCCGATATTAGTATTTCAAAATCGCGCCTTATTATTGATACGGCAGACGATAAAAATATTACTGCTACCTTTAATGAATTTAAAGACGGTAATTGGATACCCGTAAAAGGTGTGGAACTAAAATTAGCTGTTAAAAGATTGGGTGGCGATTTGCAGATAGGTGAAGAACAGTCATTTACTACAGATTCTTTAGGTAGAGTAAAAGGTGAATTGAAAAAATTAGGCTTACCGGGTGATGAAAAAGGAAATATTATTATAGTTGCCAAAATTGAAGACAATGATAAATATGGTAATTTAAGGGTTGAAAAATCAATACCATGGGGTAAAGTATTTATACCCGACCATACCTTTTTTCAACAATCTGCACTTTGGGCTTCCCGTTTCCATTCTCCTATTTGGTTAGTTATTCTTGCTTATTCTATAATAATTGGTGTTTGGGGTACACTTATTTATCTAATAATGCTACTATTAAAGATAAAAAAATTAGGCAAAGAGGCTAAATAAAAATATTTTAAATAAGTTGGTTAAATAAAAAAGATTCCCAAAAGGAATCTTTTTTATTGTGATTTATTAGGATAAAATTTAGAAAATCTGCCTTCATATATGGTATTTTAATGTTGAATTTTGTTTGGGTTTGGAACGTCATGGTATTTATATTTAGTGCTAAAACATTTATTTTTTTAT
>CAIYTT010000122.1 GCA_903929195.1 uncultured Bacteroidota bacterium | reverse complement strand
TAGGGTGGTTCTTTCACTATAGTTTACCTATCGCATTAACATTAATTTATAAAAATATCTAAACCCAAAATGGAAATTTATTATAATGTTTCGAACTTTGTTGGTGTTTTCACCAACAAATATATAATAATAGTATTTGTTTGGATTATCCCCGTATGGTCTAAGTCTTAGTCTTATTTTAATAGAAACATCCGCATAATTAACCTATTCCCTATTGAAAATATATTTAACCATAACCTCCTGCAAAGCAATCAAATCTTTAAGGAAAAAGTAGAACATTATCCAGTCGTCAATTTGCTAAAATAAAGTAACGTTATCAATTTCAGCAAAATGTTTATCTGTAGTAAATATTGGCAAATTATATTGATACGCAATAGCTGCTATCCAAATGTCATTTTCAGGGATGGGTTTACCTTTTTTCATTAAACCGGACTTAATATTACCGTAAATGTCTGCTGTTTTACTGTCGGGTGCAATTATTAAACATCTGTTTAAAAAAGATTGTATTTGAGTAAGGTGTTTTTCAATATTTCCAGAGTTATATGCTCCAAAATATAACTCTCCTTCAACTGTAACGGGCACATATATTTCTTGTAACAAATCTAATTGTTGTCCTATTTTATTGTGTTTTTTAAAGGTATTTATAATTATGCAAGTATCCAATAAACATTTATATCCAATCATTTGGGTGTATTTGTTCGCAACCTTCGTTAATAATTATTTCAAGTTGGTTAGCTTCTTTACCACTCATCATACCTGCGAAATCTTTAAAACTCCTACGTGCACTATTCCCATGCATTCTAACCTCAATCACAGAATCAACTTCATCCAAAATTAATTCATTATCAATTTTGAGAATTTTTTCGATTAAATGCAATTTTTTTTGCTCTGCAAGCATAATCCTATTTTTTTACAAATGTACGAATATTTGGATAAAGGATGAAAAAGGATTAGGCTGTGAAAAATTCCTGCAAAGAAATCAACTCTTTGAGGAAAAAGCTCGAACATTGTCCAACTCTCACGATTTGAAATTAATGCCCGCTTTCAGAGATGACATTGTAGTTCGAAATTATGGATACCTTTTGTAATAATTTAAAGGAAATCCTTTATTAGAGACGCTTTTGCATGGTTTTAACTTTTCACATTAGTACTAAAAAAAATACAAAAGAAATGTTGAGCTTTAGATAGAATCTATGTGCTTTTGTAGTAAAGTATGTATATGAAAGGGGTAAATTTTATTACAGATGACAAAAACAGAAGAAAAGCGGTAATTATTGAGTTAAAAACTATTGAACAAAATCAAGAGGATGTAGAGGATTTTCTTGATGTTATTGTGGCAGAATCCCGTAAAGATGAACCTAAACGTAGTTGGGAAGAAGTAAAAAAATCACTGAAAAAAAAGGTAAATTATAATGTACCAAATTATTATCAGCAAAAGTGCTGAAAAGATATGGACAAGTTACCTCTTGCTATTTTAAAAAAAGTTGAAATTGCTATTGATAACCTCTCTATTGAACCAAGACCTTCTAGTTGTAAAAAATTAAAAGGCTCTTTAGAAAGCTTATGGAGAATACGGATTGGTGATTACAGAGTAATTATTCATTAGATGACAAAATTGAAGTCTTGGACATAAGACGAGTTAGACATAGAAAAGATGTCTATGAATAATTGATAGAAATAACAATTTTTAAAAGTATTCATTTAAATTAAATCATTTTGGGAAAAATCCCACACTAGTCTGTCTCCCTTTTTCTTATTTTTAATAGAATTTTGCGATTCCGAATAATTACCCGATTCACTATTGAAAAATATCTAAACCCAAAATGGAAATTTATTATAATGTTGCAGAATTGCAGAAATTTTACTATTTTCCTGTAAGTTTCTTTAGTAAATGACCACCCATTTTCGATTTATTTATATCCGCTTTAACTTGTTTGCCACTTTTTTTAGAAGCAGGCTGGCTAGAAAAAGAAATGGGTTTAGATGGTAATTTCTTAGAAGCAGGTTTCTTAGCCGCAGGTGCAATTGGCGTTACAACTTTCACTTCGGGCAAGTTATTTTGATTTACTGTATCCATATTGTTTTTTATAAATATTTTAAATAAAAATTAATTCTATGCAAGTTAGGCTTTTTGTAACAAAATCATACTATTAATGCCTGAAATTCTCAATTATTTAGTGATTTTAATGGAGTAAATTAAATATTTCAACTTAATTATTTTTTATTGTAGCAAATACTTATCTTCAACCTTAAAAATACAATTTATGTCAGAAACATTATCGAAACCATTTCCATCGGATATTGAAATATCTCGCACCACGAAACTGAAACCTATTTCAGAAATTGCTCAAAGGTTAAACATTAATCCTGATGACATTATCCCTTACGGACGCACAAAGGCAAAAATTCCATTGTCTTATCTTAATGAGGAAAAAATAAAAACCAGCAACCTTATTCTTATTACTGCCATTACCCCCAATAAAGCAGGTGTAGGCAAAACAGTAACAAGCGTTGCTCTTTCATTAGGTCTTAACTATATAGGCAAAAAAGCAGCAGTTGCTCTTCGCGAACCAAGTCTTGGCCCTTGCTTTGGTATGAAAGGCGGTGCTGCCGGTGGTGGTTATTCGCAAGTTTTGCCGATGGAAGATATTAATCTACATTTTACAGGCGATTTTCATGCCATTACATGTGCTAATAATATGATTGCTGCTTTATTGGATAATTATCAATATCAAAACCGCAATACAGAATTAGCATTAGAAAAAATTGTTTGGAGACGCGTAGCTGATGTTAACGACCGTTCTTTACGTAATATTGTTACCGGCTTAGGTGGTAGTGCCAATGGCTTGCCTACCGAAGCAGGGTTTGATATTACACCTGCATCAGAAATAATGGCTCTATTTTGCCTGTCAAGCGATGTAGATGATTTGCAAGCTAGAATTGAAAGAATCGTTTTAGGTTATTCTCGCGACAAAAAACCATTTACTGTTAAAGATTTAGGTATAGCTGAATCCATAACAGTATTATTAAAAGATGCTATATTGCCAAACTTAGTACAAACAACCGAACAAACACCGGCTTTTGTACATGGTGGACCTTTTGCAAATATTGCACACGGCTGTAACTCTGTTTTAGCTACAAAAATGGCTTTAAGCTGTAATGATTATGTTGTTACTGAATCCGGATTCGGTAGTGACTTAGGTGCCGAAAAATTCCTTGATATAAAATGCCGTTTAACCGGCTTAGCACCAAAAGCTACCGTAATTGTGGTAACAACAGGTGCATTAAAATTACATGGCGGCGTACCTGCTACAGATATTAACAAACCAAATATGGATGCTTTAGTTACAGGTACTGCTAACTTGGCAAGACATATTGAAAATATGCAGAACTTCGGACAAAGTGTGGTTGTTTCTTTTAATAAATTTAAACACGACACAGAAGATGAAATTGAATTCTTAACAAAATGGTGTGCCGATAAGGGTGTTGTTTTTGCTATAAACAACGGTTTTACTCGTGGTGGCGAAGGTGCTTCGAGTTTAGCACAAAAAGTGGTTGACTTAATTGAAAACAACCCTTCAAAAAGTATCAACTTTACTTACGACCTTGAAGACAGCATAAAAACTAAAATAGAAAAAATCTGTACAAAAATATATCGTGCAGGTAATGTAACATTTGCAGGTTCTGCAGCCGGTAAATTAAAACAGTTTGAAGCCAATGGATGGGGTAATTTACCTGTTTGTATTGCAAAAACTCAATACTCATTTACCGATGACGAGAAAAAAGCAAATGCTCCTTCCGGTTTTACAATTAATATTCGCGACTTGGTTATTAATGCAGGTGCAGGATTTATTGTTGCTGTTGCAGGTGAAATTATGCGTATGCCGGGTTTACCAAAAGACCCGCAAGCTATGCATATTAAATTAGTAAACGGAGACATTGAAGGTCTTAGCTAAAATAAAATAATACAATAGTAATGTCATGGTAATTTATTTTACCATGACATTTTTTTAAATACTAAAAATAAAACTTTTTCATTTATATTTTTTATAACTATTAAAATTATCAACATGAAGAGAAAACATTTTTTTCTTGGCACTTTCATTATCTCTATCTTCTTTTTTTGTGCATGCAATAGCGAATCGCCTAAGGACGTGGCTTTAAATTTTTTAGTTGCAAAAGAAAACAGCGACTATGAAACCGCAAAAAAATATGCTAATGAAGAAACAAAAACAAGGTGCAATAACATGATAAAAATGATTAGCAGCTTGCCCGACAGTGTGCGAAAAAAAGTGGATGCAGCTAGGGTTGCTGCCGGTAAAATTTCCATAACAATAAAAGAGGTTAAAGAAACCGGAGATAAAGCAACTGTAACCTATTTTATTACCGAACATCCCGAAGAAACGAATATTTTAAAACTCGAAAAAAATAATGGACATTGGCAAGCTAATGAAAATTAATTTTTTATATTTCGATGCTTATAATACTCCATTTTCTGTTTTTTTTATTATGAATATATTATTTTACAATAGAAACAAATAGGAAATTTGATTTTCGGTAACTTTTATTACTTTACTTTTGTAGTCCCAAAAATAATAATATGCTATTTCTTGATTTCGAAAAACCACTTGAAGATTTATATACTCAAATAAATAAACTAAAGGAAATGTCTGTTAAAAACAAAATAGATGTTTCTACAAGTATCAGAGAGCTGGAAACAGCAATAGAGAATACTCGCACACAAATTTATGCTAACCTTTCTCCTTGGCAACGTGTGCAACTAAGCAGACATCCCGAAAGACCTTATACTCTCTATTATATTGAAAGAATATTTACCGACTTTACCGAAATTTTTGGAGACAGACAAGTAAAGGACGACAAAGCAATGGTGGGGGGTATGGCAATGCTTAATAACCAACCTGTAATGGTATTAGGACAGCAAAAAGGCACAAATACCAAAACACGCCAATTACGCAATTTTGGTATGGCTAACCCCGAAGGCTATAGAAAAGCGTTAAGGTTAATGAAAATTGCCGAAAAATTTAATCACCCAATTATAACATTTATAGATACTCCGGGTGCATTTCCGGGTTTAGAGGCAGAAGAACGCGGACAAGCTGAGGCAATAGCCAGAAATTTATTTGAAATGGTGAATCTACAAGTACCTGTTATTTGTATCATTATTGGCGAAGGTGCATCGGGCGGGGCTTTAGGTATAGGCATAGGAGACAAAGTTGCTATGCTCGCAAATACTTGGTACACGGTCATTTCGCCCGAAAATTGTAGTACAATTTTATGGCGTAGCTGGGACTTTAAAGAAAAAGCTGCAAGTCAGTTAAAACTGACTTCTCAGGATATGATCAATTTTGCGTTAGTAGATGATGTTATTCCTGAACCTGTTGGTGGTGCGCATACAGACCCTGAAAAAATGGCTGAAATTCTAAAAAGCTATCTTATAGATGCAATTAATGATTTAAAACAAATAAACCCACAAATAAGAATTGACAATAGAATTGAGAAATTCTCTAAAATGGGATTTTATGACGATGTAAGTATTGAGCAAGAGGTGCTGAAAGCATAATTTAATACACTATTATACGGCTTCTCACAATCTGCACAAATTTATAATTTTTCAATTTATGATAAAACAATTTAAAGGTACCGGTGTAGCTTTAGTAACACCCTTCCAAAAAAATGGTAGCATTGATTTCATTGCATTGCAAAAATTAGTAAATCATGTTATTGAGGGCGGTGTAGATTTTATTGTTGCATTAGGTACTACTGCCGAAACAGTAACACTTACAAATGAAGAGAAACACGAAGTTTTAACTTCAATCATTACATTCACTAACAATAGAGTACCTATAGTTTGTGGTATTGGCGGTAACAATACCACCGAAGTTGTACATCAAATAAAAACGAATAACCTAAACGGGGTAAGTGCTTTATTATCTGTTGCCCCCTATTACAATAAACCTTCGCAAGAGGGCATGTACCAACATTTTAAAGCAATAGCCGAAGCAAGTAATTTACCTATAATTCTCTATAATGTGCCGGGCAGAACAAGTAGCAATCTATTACCTGCTACCGTACTTAGGCTGGCTTTAGACTTTACAAATATTATTGGCATCAAAGAGGCATCGGGAAACATGGTACAGTGTATGGAAATCTTAATACAAAAACCCGATAATTTTATTGTTTTATCGGGCGATGACAATTTAATAGTACCGCAAATGGCTATTGGTATGGATGGTATTATTTCTGTTGCTGCCAATTGTTACACAAAACAAATGACTGAAATAATTAATTTACTCTTAATAGAAAAATACTCAGAAGCAAAAAAACTGTTTTATAACTTATTACCCGGTATAGATTTATTGTTTGTAGAAGGCAATCCGGCAGGTGTAAAATGTGCCTTATCGTATTTAGATATTTGCGAAAATGTATTTCGTTTGCCAATTGTACCAGTAAGCAAAAACACCGATGAGAAAACAAAATTGTTTATTGCCTCATCAAATCTCTTAGGTAATTAAAAAATAGTACAAGGTTCATTTTTTATACACTAATAAACAATATTGCTGCATTATACATATATATTGCCGCAATGCTTCGAAGGTATAAGTTTTAGTTGGTGAAAACAGCGACAAAGGCACAACTTGCCCATAATGATCTGTATAATTCTGATTTCTTTATAGCCATTTACACTCTACTTTAAGTACTCTAAAAATAATTGTTATTAATTGTTACTTCATAGTTATGCCAGGCAAGCTTAGGAAGCAACTTAAATTTTTGGAACGCTCTATATTTTGCCTATCCAATGCGGTTTTGCTGGCAGTAAAGAAAACTTGCTTTCTGGCTCTGGTAACAGCAACGTAAAAAACACTTAATTCTTCTAAGAACTTTGCCTCGTTTTTCTTCGTTACAGCAATTGCACAATTTCCTCTACTTGTACAGGCACCACAAAGACCAAACCAGTTCGGAAAGGAATCCTGCTCCATATCTGGAAGAATAACGTAGTCCCATTCCAAGCCCTTTGCTGCATGGACTGTTGATACAATGATATTGGCTGGTATGAATTCGATATACTGCTTTAACCCATTGTGTTCAAATGTGTCTTTAACAAGCACGATTTTATCTTCGTTTGAAAACGAAGTATATTCTGTTAAAACCTTTGACCAAAATATTTCCAATAATTTTATCAAAGCATCGTGAAGCGATGTGTTGTCTTCTTTAAATATGGCCTGAATTCTTGAGGTATGCTCAGAACATAATTTTTTAGTTATCTGCTCCTTAACCTTTATTAATTCAATAAATTCAAACAAACATTTTCTGTGAAAATTAATGTAGTTAACATCTTCATCCGTAAAGAGACCGTAAAAAAAAGGTAGCTCTGCCTCATGAAATACTTCTATAATTTTATCAACGTTTCCCCCTCTTTGCTTTACCAATATAGCGACCTTTTTAGTTGCGTCAGATTCTATTATCTCAACTGCCTTTTCCGCAATTTTTATACTTTCGTCTAATTGATCGTCACCTAACTGGAATTCAATCAAAGCGTTTTTTGCAATTACTGGAGCCGACGGATTTTCAGCATTTCTCCTTATATTAGAATCTAACAATAACATTTCTGGATTTGATGCAAATCGATAATTCTTCGATAATTCAACTTTCGTAAGCTTGAAATGAACAATCGATTTGTTGAGTAAATCAGGGATGGCACCAATAAAACCGTAAATTCTTTGCAAGGAATCGCCTAAAAATATCACTTTACTATTCTCAGTTATTAAATGATGTAAAATCATAAAACTAAGCGCATTAGTGTCTTGGAATTCATCAACTAAGATTGAGTTGAAGTATTTTTGGTAAAAGTGAAGAATTGACGGCTTATCGACAAATAGCTTTACTACTAGCGCCAAAATAGCATTGTATGATATGCGGTTTTTGGGCAGCACACTTTTGATAATTATATCGCAATATTTATTCAGGTTTCCCTTTAGGTATTTAAAGTCACTCTTTTTCAAGGCATCTGAATAGGACGACAGAAAAGTTGCATCCTGATATGAAAGCCCCTCGACTTCCTCCATGCAGCGTTGGATATTCCCATCATCAACTGATTGAACTTTATCAATATCAGCCAGAGAACTATGGAATATCCGCCCGTATTTCTTTAATAACCCGCGGCAAAAACCATGATAATTTGTAACAATAATTTTTTCATTTGGATGAAAAACAATTCCAGTGTTTTCTAAAAGACTTGGCAAGTGTTGCGAAACATCCTTCTTTACTTTGTAGGCGGCATTTACACTAAAGGTTAACGCCAACATTTTTTTAGGGTTGGGTATTTGATTTGTTGCAATCATGTAAGCAATCTTGCTAATCATGGTATTGGTTTTACCATATCCCGCGGGTGCTTCGACAAGAATTCTATCTGAAGACGAAAAAATCACTTCAAGTTGTTTTTTGTCCCCTTGATGCCTTTGGGCAATCCGATCTTTTACTATTTCGATGATTCCGTTAGACATTTCCAGACAGATTTTTGGCTTCGTTAATCACAGTCTTAAAAATGGCGGGGATTTCATCAATGACAAGTTGTTCTCCAATAAGCATTCCAAGCGGATAGGATTTATTAATGGAATACCAGGTCAGGTAGAAAGCTTTAAGATTCTCAATATCAGTTTCGGCTATATCCGCTAATTTTAATGCAGTTGTAAATGGTGTTGCCCCAATTTTATACTTGTTATGGGCTCTTTTATTAAGAGCTTTTGCATCCATTTCTCTAGCTAGTCCGGCGTTGTCGTATTTTAGAAAGATTGCTCTCAAAGTGCTTTCTTTGCCGAGATCAATAATTGAAATTATCTCAGCCTCAAAATCCCTCAATGTGGTTGTGTAAAGATTTGGTAAAGTCGGCGGAGTTACACTATCGTCTTTATCCGTTATTCCAACGGATGGTATTCCAAACAATGTTGCCAATTCAATTAATTGAGCAATAGCGTCGCCACCTGCTTGTAACACACAAATCCCTAAGTCATCAAACTCAGTGGACATTTTTGCGCCAAAATGAGGGAAACTGGCATACTCCGAATCTCCTTCAACAAAGATTGCACACCTTGAAAAAAAGGCTTCTTTTATAAACGGGAAATGCAAATATAAGTGCTTGTGAAGTTGTTCGCTTAAAACTAGGCTGTTACCGGAAACAGTTTTCGTAATGCCCTGCTCCGCATAAAAACGTATGATTTGCTTGTAATCATTTAAAATTATGTTTGGAGAATGGGTGACTACTATAATCTGGCCAATAAATTCATCTATATTAAAAAGTTCTTTTATGAGTTGTTTAAATCCACTGTCTTTATTTGAGATAATGTTATTGAGGTATTTTATCAAAGACCTCTGCATATATGGGTGCAAATGAATCTCGGGTTCGTCCAAACCAAGAACTAGAGAAATCGATCTTGTTTTTAAAGCTTCATTCTCAAAAACGCCTCTACTGCCTCTTTGCTGCTGAATTGTTTGAATTTTATCGAGTATTGAAAGCACAACTAAAATCAAAAACTGTACTCCATAGCCCGCTTTTGAAAGACCATCGCCTTTTCCATCTTTTAAAACAACTATTTTTGAAAGAAGATTTTCAACATCATCGTCGGAGCTGGCAGATATTCCGAAATCCTTGAACGATTTAATTTTTGAAATTTTATCGTTGATTGAGGTGAAAAGTGCATTAATCTTAGCCTCGTCTAAAAAATCTGCATTCGAAATATTATTTGTTTCAAGGTGTCGTGAAATGATATTCCGTAAGAATCTTCCGACTCCTTTACCCTTATCAAAATTAATTTCCGTTATTGGGTTTCGTAGTGAATCATAATGCACAAAATTGATACACCTAACTACCTGAGGGGAAATAAAAGTGTCTGTTTCGAGGTGATAAAAATTAATGTTGTCGTCTGTGTTTATTTGTCTAGCGGCGATATTTATCAATGAGTAATTTTCTATATCAAACAAATCTTGAAAATGCCCGATTTCTACTGCATCGAGCTTTATCTGAAATTGAATTTCAATAGGAATAGCAGGGTCTTTAAAATCTTCGTATTTAAAGGCTCTTGACGTGAATAGAATATTCAACAAAGACAGCAAATTGGACTTTCCTAAGTTATTCTCTCCAACTATAAAATTACAGTTTTCTTCTAGCGAGACTTTAATCCCGTCTAAGTTCCTATAATTGTGAATTAACAACTCTGTAATTTTCATTGTTGATATAGTTAATTTGTTACGTTCAATATGTCATACTTCGTGGACAGGATAATTACAATACTATCTTTCTCTTCCTTTATTCTTGTCAATGTCTTTACTCGCATCATTTCGGGACATGCCTTTTAGGCGTTCCCTTACCTTCTCCATTTCAAATTCCTGCTTGCCCAAAACAATTCCTTCAAAATAATCGCTATGGTCATTAGGAACCTTAACTAGTTGAGCAGCTAGTTCCGGCTCATGTTCGGCTATAAGGTAGCCGTTGTTGAACCCTTTGATAAATAGCTTATCTTGTTCTGTTGTCTTTTCCTGCTCTTCCATATTAGAAAGTGTTTTTTGCGTGTTTGTTTAAAAAGTCATCAATTGAATTGGCATCATAAAGTATTACTTTCCGTCTTGGCTGTGTAAATCTGATTTTTCCTTCATCCCTGTACGATTGTAGGGTAGCTTTACTTGTAATGCCTAACCGTTTCATCGCTTCGTCAGTTGGGAGCCATTTTTCAGAATTTACCCCGGGCTTTGCCTCAATGTGGGCAATTACCCGATCAAACAGGTTAAAAAAAGCGGGTTCTTCCATGCAGATTACTTCCATATTGGCAATAAAAAATTTTTGTTTTCGAATAATATTTTTTGTAAAGAAAATAAATCGGTAAAGGTAACAAATAGTAATCACCTGTACAATGGGAAAAACACCCTATTTTACTGGTGTTCTGTCCGATATGTTTTATTGATGTGGTTAGACTTGGTTTAACCCGACAATTAAAATGTTGTACCTATGTTGTACCAAATAAAAGAGACCGCACTAAGCGGTCTCTTTAACTGATTGATAATCAGCGTGCCCCGAACAGGAACTTAACTAATTTATTAAACCATTTACCAGCAAGCATTACAGCGTTTTTTAAATGTTGTGGGGGACAATAGGGGGACAGAATATGTAATAGTTCAGCTTTACCTTTGAAAAAATAGATACTTAAATTATATTATTATTATATATTTATAGTTTCCAACCTTTTAATAGTAATACTTTCTTGCAGGTAGGACAAAACTCAATTTCTTCATCTGTAGGATTTCGCCCTTCTGCATCTCTCATAAAACAAGTTTTAACGAGGCAGTGTTCTAAACCTTGTGTATGCCCTAATTCGTGAATTACAACTTTAAATAATTGTTCATTAGATAAGTTTTTTAATCTAAAAGATGAAACTACACAAGCATTACCAGGACACTGACCAAGTCCCATTATTCCCCAATCTAAATAATTGCCTTTTGTTGCACTTATGTCTTTGGTAGTTAAGCCGGCTATTATTTGATTTATAGTTACTCTCTCCGATAGCCAATTAATTATTGAATCTGCTCTGTATCTATTTCTTTCAGGATAGTACGATTTTTTAGGTAAAGCTACAGATTTAAGCATAACAGTATTGGAGTAAATATTTTTTACACTATTATAAATAAAATTAGCCCTTTGTATAGGAAAATCATCAAATGGTTGAATAGTTATTTGAAGTTTGCTATTGGAGGATTGCAATTGATTTTTAATATTTGGACTTTTAGTAGTATTTTTAATTTCCTTATTATCTCCAACACATGAAAATAATAATGCAAGAATAATAATTAATTGATATTTACTTGTCATATAATTTATATTGCAGTTTTTTTAATTAATCACTTTTATACTAGTAACAGGATGTAATTCCCAACAGCTTGCTCTCCAATTTTGTTCTCCATTGGGATTAGTTGCAAATGACTGGCTTTTGTGTTCTTCATCATAAAATAGCCACCCTTCTACTTTTACCCTATGTCCAATCAACTTATCTTTTAAAGCCTGTGTTGACCAATCTAAGCCCTTTGCTACATTTACTGCTCTCATTCTTGGAGTAATCTCAACAATCAACCTGTATTCAGGCTCTGTATGTTGTTCATCAGGCGTTAGTTCAATGTGGGTATCTCTGTGGTACTCATCTTTTGCCTTGCAGTTGCAAGTTTCTATACCACCCATTTTTACATTAAATACATATCCGCTTATGTTTACCGCTTTTTCAATTGGAAATTCAGTTTCATCTCCACTAGCTAATAATTGATTGAGTGTAATATCCTCCTTAAAATCATTCTCTTTTGGAGTAACATAACGATTTTTATACTCATTTAATTTATACTCAGGTCTATTGGGATTGGCACTCCCATGTATATTGCAATCTGAATAATTATTTAATGCTGTTTCTTGTCCGCATGATTGTGCAAACGATAGTAAAAGGAGTAATAGAAATTCTAAATATTTTTTCACTTAGCGAAATTAGTTTGAATTATATGCATCATAAACATTCCATGCCCAAAATAAGAATGGTACTATAATTGTCCACCAAAAAATAAAAGATACAATGCCTCCTATAATCCAAATGAATAATGCTTTTAAAATATGACCTTTTATTAGTTGCCCTAATCCTGGAATAAAGCATGAAAGTATAGCAGGGAAAGTATGTGTTCTCATAAATGTAAATTCTATTCAAAAATTAGTTCTAAATTTTGATAGTCAATTGTGATTTTACCAAACTTTTCTAATGCAGTTTGTCCAAATAATACAGGTGCATTTTCGTTTTTTGTTACAGATGCTTGAATATTATGTACTGTTCTATCACCTATTGTAACTTCCTTTAAATTGATAATTACACCCTCTGATATATTCCCTGTTGCATCTTGGAAACTTTCTTTACCAACATAGTCATCTTTGCTTATTTTACCTTCCTTATAAAGTAAAGTAGCTTCAACACTTGAAATTGAAATCAAACCTGCACCTGTATCAAAAATAAAGTCTAATTCCTGACCATTAATTTTGGCTTTAATTTTATACACTCCATTTTCCTTTTTCATAGGCACTGTAAATCTTCCTCCTGAATAGGTGTGGTTAACTTTGGGCTCATTTTTTTGTGTTTCATTTGCTGTATTATTTTCTCTACTAATAATTATTTCATCATCTCCATTGCATCCGGTGCAACTATTATTAAGTAATGAAACTAAACACAATAGAATAATAAATATTAAGTTTTTCATTTAATTTCTCCTATTTTAGGTATTATTTGAATTAAAAATCTTTGATTAGCACTATCATTTACCGTATCTCTACCAATTCCTCCTTCTCCACTACCTGAAATTTGAACTTCACAAACATTAGGATCAAATATAATGCCATTTTCATGCCATAATTTCAATAAAGACCATGCTCTTTGATAACTCAATACATAATTATTTCTATATTCATCAATATCATAATGAAGCTTTGAAGACATACCCTCAATTACAATAAGGTATTTAATATTTTCATTTGCATACTTCATTTTTAGCTTTTGAATAAGTATTGTAATACTTACTCCTACATCTTTCATATATTGAGCATCAGCAGAATCAATAATACTGCTCTTATTATTAAATGAAATTTGCCTGTTTAAAACAAATCTTTTATAAGCAGGTTGATAAGTAAAATATCTTTCATCTAACGCTTTGACCATATTTTGTATTTGTTTTATTTTGTTTAATTGTTCCTCCGTAGCCCTTTGTTGAAGTCTCAATTTAACGAATGTGAAAACATACAATACTAACATAATGAAGAATAAACTTGTCATTAAATCAGTATAACTTGGCCAGAAAAAATCTTTTTCTTTGCTTTTCATTTAGTTTTATTGCTGCTTAAAAGTTTCATAATACCAATTTTTAATTTTTTTCCTTACTTTATCCAAATAAGATTCTTTATCCCTAATTTCTTCTAATGTTTGGTTAGTTGTAGTTATTAATATATTTAGATTATTTATTTCTTGCTTTACACTTGGTAATTGTCCGGAACTGTTAATTTTTATTTGATTCAAATCATTTTTAATCTCATTTAACTTGGTTAAATTATCTAGATTATCTAACTTTTTCCATTTTTCAGGATATTCTGTATCCATTAATCTAATTTCACGAATAATTACTTGTTTCATTTCTATAATGCTTTCCTGAGTAAAGCCTTGCAATTCTTCTAAAGCTCTTTTTAGTATAACACTCACATTTGCAACTGATTCCGAAATCATTTGTTTACTGCTATCCAATTCACTATAATGACTTTGAAGGAATACCATCAATTGTTTATTTTCTGCAAAAGATGAATTTATATTTTTAGCTAACATATTCATGTTTTCACTTTGGTCAATAAGATTAGAAAGTTTAGCTACGATAATGTCAGTATTTTGGAGAGCTTTATTAACACTTTCAATATACAAATTGAAAGCATGAAAAGAACCAATTGCACTTTGTAGCTCTTTCAACACCTTAACATTTGCTTTCCCAAACTCAGTAATATCTAAATTGTCTAAAACAGTGAGTACTTTTTCTTGAGCTAAAAGTGCATCATGATTTTGAGTCATTAATTTAGTTAAGGAATTAATATTAGCAGAAAAATCTGAATTGAATTTTTGAAAATTGGTTTGCAGAGAATTAAATGAATCATTCATACCATGATTCAATAATGGGAATAATTCTATTTGAAGGAAAGTAAAGAAATCACTTTTTCTAGAATACATTACAGCTTTACTGTTTCTAAAAAATAATGCACTATTAAGAATGGTTAAACCTAAACCTACTAAACTTGCACCCATTGCAACTTTAACACCATTTAATAATATTGGTATTGCATTATTTAGAACAACAGTTGTATCAGTAGTAGAAGCATTATCAAATAGACCGGATATATTCCAAAGACCCAAAATAATACCTATAAATGTTCCTAATAAACCTAAGTATAAGGGTACTGATATTGAAGCATTTATTTGCTCTTCTAAAGCATCACAATTTCTTTCAATGATGTCTTTAATCAAATTAAATTCAGGTACAGCACTTCTGTTCCTAAGTAAATAAGTATTCAGGGAATCTTTTATTTTCTGTAAAACTTGTGAATAATAAGCTCCGGAATGAATTAAACTAATTTCATACTTTCTTTCATCTTCTGGAGCCTCAAATGGTGATGGTTCTTTTTTTTCAGAGTATTTAAAAAAATTATCCAATATACTTTTAGGTTCAAATTTCAATTCTTTTTCAGATAAGTAAACACTTGAAATTCCAAATTTCTCACTATCCGGAAATATTGATTTAAACAGGATTATCTTTTTATAAGTACTCCAACAAGACCAACCTTGGATTCCAATAATAATAAGAATAAGTAATATTTCAAATGCTTGCATTTTATATAAATTTTATTTTTGATTTTCTAATAATCTTCCATTTATCCGCTTCTAGTTATGCTAATCCTTTTTCGATAGTTACAATTTTTGATGTATAACTATTAGGCATATTTTCTAATATGCAGGCTATTGCAATTGAACTTTTTAAAATATCATCTCTTATTGCAATACTTTTTACAATATTTAGGGTTGTATCTAGATAATTATATACTATTTTTGCTACACAATAATCTTTTGCATTCTCATATTTCTTTACATATTCATTACCTGCACTATGATTTCCAAAAGCAATAAGGCTAATAAGTATGAATATAAATTGTTTCAATAGTTTATAGGATTATGTCTTGTTATTCAAATTTTATATTTGCTTTTTCTAAAATCTTCCAATTATCATTTTCTAATTTTGCAAAGCCTTTTTTGGTTGTTTTTACTTTAGTAATATTTTGAGTAGGTTGGGTTTCCATATTGCATCCTGATTCTACAACATCAATGTTGTTTCCCTTTATAACAGAAATGGTATTTTCATCAGAAATAAATTCAAAGTGAGCTTCTTTTTGATTTTGACATAATGTAAATTTATAAAAAAAGAAACCTGGTTTATAAACATCTGATTTTGAATTAATATTAAAAATTTTATCCTTTGGAGATTTCATATAAAAAACAACTTCCTCTATTTGTTGCTTTGTATGTTCTTTTTTGTTTTCATTATAAATTATTGTAATATTATCTTTTGAATGTGGTTGCGATTGTGATTGATTTTTAAGGTCTGAAAAATTAGATTCTAAATATCTAATTTTATTTTCTAATAATTGTATGTTATTTTTTATAATTCTTAATTCGGAATTTTCACTTTTAGAATTTGAGTTTTGACTGCCATTACCAATTAATTTCTCTAAAGCTTCTATTGATTCTTTACGTTTTTTAATTCTTTCATCTAATTTTGTTCTTAGTATAATAATTATAATAAACAATATGATTATGAATATAGAATCAATGACTATTAAGATAAATTCTATATTAATACTGAAATTCCAAAATCCTTGCATTTCATTTGAATTTTGCTTTTTGTCATCAGTATCAGCATTTTCATTAGTTTCAATTCCTGGCTTATTTGTTGATGCTGAGTTAGATATTTTGGATATGGAATTTAATATAGTATGTAATTCCTTTATAAAATTTTCTTTTTCATTTTTAACATTTTCATCTTTTGTGATATTACAATCAATTTTATAAATTTCATTAATAAAATTACCACTTGTATCAGAAAGGATTTTTTTTACTTCAGGTATAAAGGAAATATTAGTAGATTTATAGTTATTTACAATTAATATACTAGATAAGCTATCAATACTAACTGGATTATTAAATGAATTAGCTACTAATTTGTTTTTTATCAGCGTATAATTGTTCTTGTCTATATCAAAATCAGATTGTTTGATATTGTTTGGTTTTGGACTTGTGGTGTATTTATTTAAATATAAGTAAACCATTTTTGTTACCATATAATCTCTAAAACTAATAGTTTTTATTTCTTTGGACTGTCCAAAACAAAAATTGAAAATCAAAACCAAACTAACTAAACCTATTATTTTTTTCATAAATTATGCTCTTACTTTATTAAAAATATTTTGTGCCATTTTATGTAAAACGCCAACTAACGGATAAAAAAACAATGTTTCTTCTAAAGGAATATTACTGTTATCTTGTACTTCCAATAATTTTTCATTTAAGCCATCCTTCATACGCATATATAAATCTTGTTTTATAATACTTTTTAATTCCTCAAATATAGCTGGATTAGCTCCAAATTTATTATAATAATTAAATTGTTCATTCCAACCAAAAAATTTATCAATAAATAGTTCTACTTCTTGTAACACATTATTTAAAATTATATCATTATTGATTTCCTTATAAGTAATTTTTGTTTCCGGTATTATGGTATTTTTATTGTCTCCTAATAATACTGTTTTAATATCATCAATACCTGTAAAATTGTTACATAGCAAACCTCCTTTGCAAGTAATTTCTTTAGGGTTATCATATTGTTTCAATTCCATTGTTGTAATAGGTTCATTATATACATCATTAAATATAATTTTAGTATAAGCAGTTAAGTTTTTCAAATCTTTATTATTATCAGCAATGTTGATAGTTTTTGAACCTGTACCAGTAAAAGTAATAAAGCGTGGATAAGCCATATTTTTAGCTTTCATTATTTTGGCTAAGTGATACATTATTGCAGCATAAAACATTACAAAAACAACTTTATTATCTTCATCATTTTTAAGTAAATCACTAAAAGATAAATTATAATTTCCAGATTTAATAAGTTTATTATTTTCTAGGGAAAAGAAAAAAGTAATTAAATCTTGTGATAGATTCCCTGCTTTTATTTGTTCCATTGCTCGTAATATGACATTTAATACGCCATCATTACTATTTAAATTATCTTTTAAAATAGGATAATATTTTTTTACAAATCCATTGGTTTGCAAAGTATTGCCATACCCATCACCAAAAATTGAATTTGCAGCAAACTTAAATGAAGTTAACAAAATTGGTGCATCATCTTTATAAACTACAATATCTGTTGTTCCTCCTCCAATATCTATGCAAGCAACAGGTCTGTCTGATGAACTTATGCCTCCTTCTGTACTTAGATAATAGTAAGGAGCGATAGATTCCGATATATTATATAGTTTTACATTATTTGAAAAATATTTACTTGAATATTTTTTCCATGCGTTTTCCAAAGTATTTCTGCGGTGTTCAGACATGCTAGACGGATAAAACCAAATTATTTTAGTTTCATTCAAATCACCACCATTCAGTAATACTTTATTTCGCATTAAAATAATTAACTTTTCTATAAATTTCTCTACTCTTATTTTATTATCATCTGTATGCCTAAAATTAGACCATTTCAAATTTGTTTTTGGTTCTAAATTAGTTGGAATATATGTTTTTTCATAAACAAAAGAAATATTAAAATCAGCTAATGTATAAGTAGGTAATTTAAAATTTAATTTTATATTTTCTGTAATGACAGTACGTATAGGAAATTTATATTCATTATTTTTTCCAATCATTTCAGGTAAAAATTCTTTAGGGACTAAATCTTTAATATCTAATGCGAATATATCTACTTTATCACCTTTCAATATATTTTCTGTTTCATCGTTGTTTTTATGTAAAGAACCTAATTGAATATCAGATTCAGTAATTTCAAATGGTTCATGTATTATTTTTGTTCCCTCTACTCCGTATTCAATGTGTGTATTTGTTGTGCCAAAATCAATTGCAAATGAAAATTTTGAAGAACCTGATTGGTAAGGCTTAAATAGGGGAATCAATATTCCTTTTTTATCAGAGTTAGGATTTTGGTTGGGTGGTAGTGAGAGCATTGATCAATTATTACTATGACGGGCCGCTGGCATTTCGCAACGCGGCCCTTTTTTATTATCCGATATTTG
>CAIYTT010000121.1 GCA_903929195.1 uncultured Bacteroidota bacterium | reverse complement strand
TATATTTTTTATTATTGAAATGTATTTTAATGAGGTTAACCACCTCTTTTCACCTTAGTTTGTGTTTACACAACTCATACATTTGCCAACTAAGCAATATAACTGATTTGCATATATCTTTCTATTGCTCCTCAATATTATCTTGTTTGTTGGCTGCAAAACACAAACATTAAGGCATAGAACAAGAAATATAACCTATTAAACATAATTTCTATTACCTAAAAAATATTTATCTTTGTAAAAAACGAAGTATGAGTTTTACAGAAAGTCATGTTGTAGCATCTTATTCCGGTTTATTTGAAGGCTTAAGCTCCGTGATTAAATTAGAACTTATCAATAGTCTTTCAAATTCACTAAAAGCAGATGAAAAACAAAAATATATTACATTTTTTAAATCTTTTGGTGCATTTGCATCCGATAAATCAGCAGAAGAAATAATAGGAGACATAAAAACAAGCAGAAAATTCCACAATAAAGAAATCAAACTTTAATTATGTATTTATTAGACACAATTATTTGTGTATTTTTTCTTTTGGGATATTTAAATTAGATGAATACATCAAAAAAGGAAGGAGTAATTTTTTTATTTCCCATTTGTTCATAACATTCTGCAACACGGGCATTGCTAACAAAATCAGCATTTTACAGCTCCTTTTTTAAACAAATACAGCTCAAAATGAAGCTTGAATGAGTCATATTTAGAAATTTTGTGAGCTACAAGAGTAATATGATAAAACAAAATAGCAACAAACAAGAGTTATTATTTAAATATTAGGTATGCCACACCTTTGAGGTGTGGCATACCTATGCATACAATAGCTTCCCGATATTCATCCTGATATTAGAAATCTAAAATGCCATTTACCCATTCATCATCAAATTTTACATTATATTTTTTGTAAAAATTAATTGCCGGCTCATTCCATGTTAGTACTTGCCAGGTAATACCTTTCAGGTTTCTTTGTTTGGCTTCTATTATTAATGCATCCATAAGCAATGCACCAATGCCCTTGCCACGCGCCGGCTCGGTAACAATTATATCTTCAAGATACATTCTTTGCCCTTTCCAGGTAGAGTACCTTATATAATATAGTGCAAAACCCCTAATTACGTTGTTCTCTTCGGCTACAATAGCCCACCATACGGGGTTGCTACCAAAACCACTTTCTATAAAATGTTCTATTGTAACCGTAACTTCATGCGGGGCTTTTTCGTAGTGTGCCAGTTCTTTAACTAATTCTAATAGTTGTGTGCAATCTTCTTTTTGTGCTTTTCTTATGGTTACTGTAGCCATTGTGTTAATGTTATTAATAGAATGCAATACTAATAGATGAGGGGCGTTTATCCTAATTAGTAAAAAGTAATAAGCACATTTAGCACGCAAATACATATAAGGTACGTATTTTTGAACAATCTAAAAAAGCAATAAACAATATGAATATACAAGGCGAAATTCTTTGGGTAGATGACGAAATAGATTCTTTAAAATCTCAAATCCTTTTTCTGAAAAACAAAGGATACATGGTTACGCCATTAACGAATGGCTACGATGCATTGGAACTACTTAAAGAAAAAATTGTAGATGTAGTATTGCTCGATGAAAGTATGCCCGGACTTACCGGTTTGGAAACACTTACTAAAATAAAAGAATTTTTGCCTTTGTTGCCGGTGGTGATGATTACTAAAAATGAGGCTGAAAATATAATGGAAGATGCTCTGGGAGCACAAATAACAGACTATCTTATAAAACCTGTAAACCCAAATCAGGTACTGTTGTCGCTAAAAAAAATATTAGAAGGCAAGCGATTGGTGTCTGAAAAAACTACAATTGCATACCAGCAAGATTTTCGTAATTTATTTATGGCACTCAGTTCTAATCCTAATTTTGAAGAATGGAAAGAACTCTATAAAAGATTAGTATTCTGGGAGTTAGAGATGGATAAAAGCAATAGCGATGATATGATGGAAGTATTGCAGACACAGAAAACAGAAGCAAATACAGAGTTTTTTAAATATATATCTAAAAATTATGCCAATTGGATTAAAGACACCGGTAAAAACAGTCCCTTACTGTCGCACCGTGTTTTTGAGCAAAAAATAGCACCCTATTTAAAAGCAGGTCATCCTACTTTTCTTGTACTTATAGACAATTTGAGACTTGACCATTGGAAATCGTTTCAACCGGCAATTTCAGAATCTTACCGGATTGTTGAAGATGAATTGTTTTACAGCATACTACCTACCGCTACACAATATTGCCGTAATGCATTGTTTGCAGGTATGTTGCCCATAGATATTGAAGCTCACTTTCCTGTGCAATGGAAAAATGACGATGAAGAAGGCGGTAAAAATCTATCGGAAGAACTGTTTTTACGAAATCAGTTAAAACATCTAAAATTAGACCACCTAAAAACTCAATATATAAAAATAACCAACAATGACGATGCAAGAGCTATGGAAGACAATATTCATAACTGCATGAATAATGACCTTACCGTTATTGTATATAATTTTGTTGATATGTTATCTCATGCACGCACCGAAATGGAAGTGCTTAAAGAACTTGCGGGTGATGAAGTTTCCTATCGTTCATTAGTAGGTTCTTGGTTCGAGCATTCGCCATTGCATAGAGCATTGAAAAAAGTTGCCGATAAAAACATACAGGTTATACTTACTACAGACCATGGTAGTGTAAGAGTAAAAACACCAAGTAAGTGTGTAGGCGACAGAGCAACAACAGCTAATTTGAGATATAAACACGGTAAAAATCTTCAATATGAAGAAAAAGATGTTTTGGCATTCCGCGACCCTAAATTTGCGGGTCTTCCACGTCCTAATGTCAGTTCCACATTTATATTTGCAAAGAACGATGTGTTTTTATGCTACCCTAACAATTATAATTATTTTGTAAATTATTATAAAAATACGTTTCAGCACGGAGGTGTGTCATTAGAAGAAATGATAATACCTATTGTAAGGCTTGAAAGCAAAGGATAAAAGAGTATTAAGAATGCTAAAAAATCATAAAAAAGCCTATACAAAATTTTTTGTATAGACTTTTTTATATATTGAATTCATTTCTAAAGCAAATACATCAGCAATAAAATTTAATCTTAACTATTAATTCTATTCTTTTACAAATTTGCTTGCGTAAATGCCATTAATTTTAATATAATAAATACCTTTTGATAAGGTTGATGTATTTATTTCTAATTTATTGGTATTGTAAGTATTATTATAAACAACATTACCTATAATATTTGTAATTAATACACTGGTTATATTTTCTGCTGCTGTAATATTTAATTGATTATGTGCCGGATTAGGGCTAATATAAATTTGGTTTGCAGAGGTGAGCACTCCCGTACCTGTTGAAATAGGCAATATTAATCTACTTGCTCTCGCTGCTGTATCTGCACCTGTAGCAAATGCATCGTTACAAGTTACGGCACTAGCAATATAAGTTACAGGTGTAGTAGGCGATGTTAAAACAATTGAATCTCCGGAGCCTAAATAGGCACCTGTAGCACTATCGTTCCAGTTAATAGTATAGTAAGTAATGGGTGAATAAGCAATAGAATCAACAGAATAGGCAGAACCACCACTGATAGGAGTAAAACGCCATGCCTCATTTGTAGCAGTCCAAACATTAGGGTAATCTCTTCCAGGGGCAACAGTAGCAGCAGTACCGGAAGCATTTTGAACGCCAATAATTGCATAACCGCCATTCCAAGCTATGCAAGCTGTTTTATGTGCAAGGTGCACCTCTGCAATATTTGTCGATTCGTATATTAATATTTGAGTAGTAGTATATTGTCCTGGACAAGAAGAACTGGTGTACATAGCATCATGACAAAAGTTAGCACCAAAAATTCTATTGGGGGCTGTGCCTGATGTAAAATAAGAAATTACACCTCCATATACAACATCCATGTCGCACCAAGGTCCACAGATAGAATTATAAACAGAAGGATTGCCTAACAATGTTGTAGTTATGGGCCAAGGGTTGTAAGTGGCTGCCAAAGAGTCGGTAAAACAAATAGAACCGTTAGCACCTATCACACATTGAGAATGAGCTGTGCCATAGAAATTAAATGAAAATCCTAAAGGTATTAATCCGGAATAGACATCATCTAAAGTAACTCCAGCTGCAGTAGAAACCCCGGCTGAGGTGTCTAAAGCATATAACGTAATATAGGGTGAATGTACCCATGATGTAAAAGTTACTTGACTAAATGCATTTGAAAACGAAAATGCAAAAACAAAGAATACACAAATACATTTAATAAACTTTTTCATGATACTATTTTTTATAAACAAATTTATACAAACTTTTTATATTTTTTTTAAAAAATTAACATATAATACGTCATAATATATTATGAATAGATTAAAAATGAATTACAATATATATAATTATCATAAAGAAATGTATTGTGCTAATTTTATTACTTCAACAGCCTCTTTTACATCGTGAACTCTTAAAATTGCAGCACCTTGCAAAATTGCAATTGTATTAAGTACTGTTGTGCCATTTAATGCATTTTCAGGATTCACTTTTAATGGTTTACATATCATAGATTTACGCGATAAACCCACTAAAATCGGTTTCCCTATTATTCTGAATGCCTTTAGTGCGTTTAGCAAATTAAAATTATGAGTAACCGTTTTACCAAAACCAAAACCGGGGTCTATAATTATATCATTAATGCCGGCATTTGTAGCTATTTGGCATGTGTGCTTAAAATATTCTATCAGCTCTTCAACAATATGGGTATAGTGTGGTGCCACTTGCATGTTTAGCGGCTCGCCTTGTATATGCATTGCAATATAAGGTACTTTTAAAGCAGCTACTGTTTCCATCATTTTCGAGTCAAATTTGCCCGAACTAATATCATTTACAATTTTTACGCCTGCTTCCACTGTTTCTTTCGCTACCAAAGAATTATAGGTATCAATAGAAAGCCATGCATTAGGGAAACGTTTGTGTATTGCTTCTATTACAGGTAATACATTTGCAAGTTCATCTGCGGGTTTTATTAAATCGGAACCCGGTTTTGTGCTTGCCCCACCAATATCAAGTATGGTAGCACCGTCATTAAGCATTTTATCTGCATTATGCAATAAGCTATCCATATCGCTATCGTTGCCTTTATTATAAAAGCTATTGGGCGTAGCATTAAGAATGCCCATAACAATAGGTTCCGAAAGGTTTAAGAGTGTACCTTTACTATAAATTGTTTGTGATACAGGTAATAAACTTGTCAATTTTAAAATAATTTTTAAGGAGAATAAATGTAAATTTTCTAAAAGTTAGTAATAAAATAATTGTATGAATATTTTACAATTGGAAATTCAACAAATAATTCACAAATCAAATATAGCAACCTTTTCGTACATTGCATACTTTTACTTTTAAATGATACTACTCTAACATTAAATTTGGAATTTTTCATTTTTTTTAAATTTTAAGCTTACTTATGAAATATATTATATGGTTTTTTAGAATTGCACTTGGTGGTTTATTTATTTTTTCCGGTTTGGTAAAAGCAAACGACCCAATGGGCTTAACCTACAAAATGGGTGAATTCTTTGATGTATGGCACTGGAACTTTATGACGCAAAATATGGCATTCTGGTTGTCGGTATTTATGATAGCATTTGAAATAATAGCCGGTGTTGCCATGTTTGTAGGTAATTCTTTTAGAATGTACATTACCCTTATGTTATTGATGAATATCTTTTACACCTTCCTTACAGGATATGTATTTTATACCGATAAAATACATGAATGCGGTTGTTTTGGCGATTGTTTTAAAATATCTAATTCGGCAACCTTTTATAAAGACATAGCAATAACATCTGTAAATTTATTTTTGTTTATTTTCAGGTATCGTGTATTTCCAATATTTAAAAAGTCTGCAATAAATTTCAGTATTGTATTTTTAGCTGTATTATTTTCTATCGGTTTCCAATGGTGGGTTTTACATCATTTGCCTTATCACGATTGCTTACCCTATAAGATTGGTAATAATTTATTAGAAAAAATGTCGCCGGCAAAAGATGCTACACCTGCAGTTACCGAAACAACATTAACGTATGAAAAAAATGGAATTAAAAAAGAATTCCCTATGGATAAGCTACCTACTGATAATGCATGGAAATGGGTAAGTACTAATACAAAAGTTATTAAAGAAGCAACAGGAGAACCCCAAATTCATGATTTTATTTTAAGCGATAAAAACGGAAATGATGTAGCTAAAGATATATTATCTAAAAAGGGTTATTTGTTTCTTTGGTTTGTAAAAGACCCAAAAAAGGGAGATACAATTAATTTAAATAGGATAAATAATATTATTGCTAAAACTACTGCAGCAAAAATTCCTTTTTATGCTTTGGTATCCGAAATAGGAATAGACGATTTTAAAACTTATGCGGAAGTATGGGATATGAAAAATGTACCTTTCTTTATGTTAGACGGAACCGTAAATAAAACAGCAATGCGCACAAATATGGGTTTAATGTTATTGAAAGACGGTATTGTATTAGGTAAGTGGAGTTATTTAGACTACCCGAAAGATATTGTAATAGAAGGTAACAAAGACGGTGAAAACCTAATATGTAAATAGCAAAACTATAAATACATGTTATTATTAAAATAAAATAATTAGTACTAATTATTTTTAAAATAGTATCTCTAAAATACCGGAATCAATATTGTATAATAATTACTATAACAATAAAAATTATAGTAATAAATAGGAAATAGCAACAATTACATTCATTTTGCTAAATTTGTAACTTTTAACCTCAATATTTAAAACTCATGTGGCATAAAGCAGCCGCGTTTATTATAAAGTTTCGTATCTTTTTACTTGTAGTTTTATTGTCGGCTACGGGTGTTATGTTGTTTTTTGCTACAAAAGTAAAATTGAGTTACGATTTTACGAGTGCTGTACCTACCGATAACCCTAAATATATTGAATACCAAAGTTTTAAAAAACAATTTGGCGAAGATGGCAATCTGATGGTTATAGGCGTTAAAACCAAAGACTTTTTTAATTCATCTTTTTTTAATGATTATGCTACATTGGCAGATACCATTTCTAAAATAGAAAATATTGAAAATGTATTAAGTATTCCGGGAGCTATTACGTTCTTTAAAGATACGGTAACACAGAAATTAAAAGTAATACGCTTAGCAGGCAAACCGCCTATTGCCAACGTAGATAGTATAAAAAACGCTTTTTATAATTTGCCATTTTATAAAGGTGTTTTGTATAATCCTGCCACAAATTCTTATATAATGGCTGTTAGAATTAATAAAGAAGTACTTAATTCTAAATATAGAGCTAACGTAATAAATAAAGTATTAGATGCTTGCGATGCATTTGGAAAGAAAAATAATATTGAAATGCATTATTCGGGCTTGCCACTTATTAGAACCGTAATGGCAACACGAGTGCAGTCTGAAATGAGATTTTTCTTAATATTATCTTTTATTCTTACTGCGTTTATTTTAGCACTCTTTTTCAGGTCGGTATCGGCAGTTATATCTTCTATGTTGGTGGTAGGTATTGGTGTTATATGGTCTATTGGCACCATTACTCTTTTTGATTATAAAATTACCTTACTTACAGCCTTAATACCCCCATTAATTGTAGTAATAGGAATACCGAATTGTGTGTATTTATTAAATAAATACCATTCCGAATATCAAAAAAGCGGCAATAAAATTAAGTCTTTATTACGTATGGTAGATAGAATGGGTATTGTTACCTTATTTACCAATCTTACAGCTGCAATTGGTTTTGGAGTATTTTATTTTACAAAAAGTACCTTATTAAAAGAATTCGGTTTAGTAGCAGGTATAAATATTATGGCTATATTCTTTATTTCAATAATATTTATTCCTGCATTTTTTAGTTTTTTACCAGCTCCCAAAGGAAAACATACTAAATACTTAGATAGGAAATGGATACATACGCTACTTACTAAAATTACCAATTGGGTATTTAGCCATAGAGTATGGATATATGGTTTTACTGCACTTATATGTATATTTTCTATAATTGGCTTAACTCGCCTTACCAATGAAACACATATTGTAGATGATTTACCCAAATCTGATAAAGTATCGGTTGACCTTAAATTTTTTGAAGAGAATTTTAATGGTGTAATGCCATTGGAAATAGTTATAGAAACGAAAAGAGAGAATGGTAAAAAAGGCAGAAATGGTATGTTAACATTACCGGTATTGGCGAAAATAGACCAAGTAACCCAATATCTGCAAACGTTTCACGAAATAGGTCATCCTTTAGCTATTACCGAGGGTATTAAATTTGCTAATCAGGCTTATTTTGGCGGCGATAGTGCTAATTATGAAGTTCCGGGCGATATGATGCAGGCAGCATTTGTAATGCCTTACTTGCAAACAAACAAAAGTGACGGTAAAAATATGTTTACAAAACTGCTTAATTCATTTATAGACAGTAATAAAGAAAAAGCTCGTATAAGTGTAAACATGGCAGATATTGGCTCAATAAAATTGCCTAAATTATTAGATTCCATACAACCACATGTATGTAAGATATTTGATACTTCTAAATATAATGTAACGTTTACAGGTACAAGTATTACCTTTTTGGAAGGGAGTAAGTTTATTGTAAACAGTTTAAGAGATAGTATCATACTTGCGTTCTTAATCATTTTCGGTTGTATGATTGCTGTATTTCATTCCTTTAGAATATTATTAATATCCATAATTGTTAATATTGTGCCTTTATTGATAACTGCGGGTCTTATGGGCTGGATGGGAATACGCATTAAGCCATCTACGGTTTTAGTGTTTAGTGTAGCCTTAGGTATTACTATAGACGTTACAATACGGTTTTTGGTTAATTTTAAGCAAGAACTTAAACAACATGATGACAGTATTGCCGATACAGTACACCGAACCATACACGACACCGGTTTAAGTATTATTTATACTTCCCTTATTTTAGTAGCAGGCTTCGGGGTGTTTTGTCTATCTCATTTTGATGGTACAAAATCTTTAGGCTATTTAACTTCTATGACTTTACTTTTGGCAATGGTTACCAATCTAATACTTTTACCGGCACTGCTGTTATGGATGGATAAGGTATTGGAAAAAAAGAACAGAGCAGCAGATTTTCTACTTGAAGGTGATATTATTGAAATTGAAAGTTAATATAATTTTATAGATATTACTGTAGATAACTACTTTTCATAGCAAAATACTTATCATATTTGTATACTAATTTTTTTTAATTAAAGCAGTTTAAACATTATTTAATTTATATTTTTTTGGCATATTTTTTGCTACAATTTTATTGAATAGAATTGTTTAATTTTTTAATTAGCTTAATATGAAAAAAATAATTTTTATACTATTGAGTACAACAGTTGCTTTTGTTGCATGTAAAAAAAGTAGCACCACTTACATGAACACAGCAACAATAAAAGGACCAAATTTAACAATGCCTGCTTGTGGTGCAGCCTATTTAATAACTATACACGGCATTGCCGACTCAGGAGCACAATTTAATACATTGCCCTCTGGAAGCGGAATAGACCTTTCTACAGCAACTTTCCCGATAAATATAAGGCTAAATTGGCATCATAATACAGGTAACTTTTGCGACACAGCAGTAAATATTATTAGTATAGATGCTATGGCAAATGGGTATTAGTTTGTAATTTATTGTAATTTTAAAGTGCTGTTAGGTTTTAGTATAAATAAATGAAGCACTAACGACATTAAAAGAAACATGGCAACAAGCTGATGTGCTTCAGCCAATGATTCAAAAATTCCGAACTTACCTTTTTGTATATATATAGAATTTAATACAGAAAAAATACCTAATATTATTTGGAGTGTTGCCAAAAATAGAGTTACCAAAACCGAATTTTTAAACAGTTTATTGTTTTTATTTTTTAAAATTTTGGTAGCATTTATATACCATATTACAATTAAAATTAAAAGTAAATAGGCAATTCCTCTGTGTACAAACTGTATATTTAAAGATAATGCAGGTATATCGGCATCATGTATCCAGTTAGTACTCATTAGGGTCTTTGGGAAATATTCGTTACCTATTTTTGGCCAAGTAGGCGCTACTATTGCTGCTTTAAGCCCTGCCATAAAGGCTCCATACATTAATTGTATAAATAGGATTATTGTTATTACTACGGTATAACTAAACAATTTAGTATTTATTACTTTTTTTTCTGCCGGAATTAATAAGACTAATGCAAACCAAAAAGTATAACAAGCTAATATCATTGCAGATACAAAATGGGCAGATAATGCAATATAGTGTACATGTATATCTTCGGAGTTTAAGCCTGTTTTCACCATCAACCAGCCAATGAGACCTTGAAAGCCACCAAGAATAAATAGAACGATAAATGGCTTAATCATTTTTTTATCAAAATAATTTTTAATTAAAAAATATACAAAACCAATAATAAATACAAAACCAAGCATTCTGGCACATAAACGGTGTAGCCATTCCCAAAAAAATATGGATTTGAAATCCGAAAGATTAAAATCGCTGTTTAGAATTTTATATTGACCAATTTGTTTGTAGCCATTAAACGCTTTTTCCCAATCGGTTTGTGTTAATGGCGGAAGTATTCCATTTAAGGGTTCCCATTTTGTAATAGACAGTCCTGAGCCGGTAAGGCGTGTAACCCCTCCTAATAAAGTTTGAAGAATTATTATGGCTACCCCTGTTATTAACCATAAAGCAACCGCTTTATTTTTTTTACTTTTAAGAAAGTCGAAAGAATTTATATTTATTTCCTCTTGCATGTAACTTGATATTACTTTTAGGGCAAAATTAATTTACTTAATTTTAGTAATACCATTCTTTGTAATAATTAATATTTGATAATTTTTGCATTGTTCTTAATGCCTATTTGCTTTCTGATATTTTATTTTGTTTAACTTTGTATTTCATTATTTTATTTGGTATTACAAATTATAATTTCCACATATTTATTGATTTTAATTGAAATAGTGTG
>CAIYTT010000120.1 GCA_903929195.1 uncultured Bacteroidota bacterium | reverse complement strand
TTCAACTAAGTTTATATTTTAATATTTTATGAAAAAAACGATATTCATATTTTTATTGTTCTTTTGTAATTATTCTTACGCACAAATAAATTTAGTTCGTAATCCAAGTTTTGAAACCCATGATAGTTGTCCAAATACTATAAACCAAGTTGCATATGCAAATTATTGGAATGGCATAGATACAGCAGTGTATAATGGATATTGTTTACCAGAATATGACAATATTTGTGGTACAGGTGGGGTAACCTTGCCGTTAAACCCAGATTTTTATCATTATCCTCGTACTGGTAGTGGGATGATTAGTCAAATGATGTATTATGATTATGTTATAAGTGGTATACATTCTTTAGACCATTTGCAAGGACATTTATTTAGTCATCTATTGGCAGGGCAATCATATTGTGTTACTTTTTATGTGGTTCTTTCAAGGTGTACAGGTTATGCCATTAATCATATTGGAGCATATTTAGATAATGGAACGATAGATACCACTACACGATGTAATTACTACCAAACAGAATACAGCCCGCAAATAGTTGATACTCCTGTTATTTATGATACTACTAACTGGACAAAAATACAGGGTAGTTTTGTTGCCAATGGAACAGAGCGATTTATAACTATTGGTAATTTTTTTGATATTGGCGGTACAACGCATGTCCCCTATATTCACTTAGGTACTGGCTATAATTTTGCTTACTACCTAGTTGACGATGTAAGCGTAATAGCCACCGATGCAACAGCTAATGCCGGAGTGGACAGAGCAACAACTACCGATGCCACAGACAGTGTGCAGATTGGTGATACCACCGGTTATCTGCCCTGCTATTGGTATGCCAATGGGGTACTTATAGACAGCAATACTGCGGGCTTTAAAGCACACCCTTCTGTTACTACTCATTATGTTATGGAACTGGATGTATGTGGGCATATTACGTACGATACGGCTACTGTTTATGTATGGACAACGGGTATGAACAACTATGGAATATTGGCAGCAATAAATATTTACCCTAACCCTGCAAAAGATAATTTTACCATTGAGGGGGCTATGGGTTGTGAGGTACAAATTTATAATGTTGTAGGGCAGCTTGTTACAGTGAGCCCCACATGTCATAGTGAGCCTACTTGTCATGGTGAGCCTTGCCGAACCACGACAAGTGGGCTCACCATGACAAGTAATAAAGAATTCGTAGATATTAGTGGTTTAAGTAAGGGTGTTTATATTGTGGAGGTTTGTGAACTGGAAACGGGTATGAAGGTGAGTAGAAGAGTGGTAAAGGAATAGTCTGAACCATGATTTGCATGATTATCTTGATATACTTGATGCCTATGTTTTGGGCTATATAGTACAAAACTTATTGTCATGGTGAGATTTAATGTCATGGTGAGCCTTGCCGAACCATGACCCCGCTTAATAGAGCTACTATTTAAACTTATCTTGCACATATAAATTATTATGAACAAACAGATTAATACACTTGTCAATGGCAGGAATAGGGACATTGATATATAAGATTTTTGTTCCTATAATTTTATTTTTCTTTTCTCCTATTCTTTTTTAATTTCAACAATTATATTATCTTTATTTTCAACTAAGTTTATATTTTAATATTTTATGAAAAAAACGATATTCATATTTTTATTGTTCTTTTGTAATTATTCTTACGCACAAATAAATTTAGTTCGCAATCCAAGTTTTGAACAATACTCCTCCTGCCCTTATGAGTGGGACCAAGTTACAAATGCAAAATATTGGAGTGGTATAGATACAAGTTCAGGTGCTTTTGGAACTGTATTATGTCTTCCCGATTATTATAATATATGCAGTTCAAGTATCTTTACTCGTTTGCCTGACAATAGTTTTTTTCATCATTATCCACGTACTGGAAATGGTCTAATAGGCATGCAAATGTTTTGTGATTTGGTAACTGTTGGAGGCGGTCATAATCTTGATTATTTACAAGGCAGGTTATATTCGCATTTACTTGCAGGAAATTCGTATTGTGTTACTTTCTATGTTGTTCTTGCAGATCATACCGGTTATGCCGTGAATCATATTGGTGCTTATTTAGATGATGGCACAATTGATACTACTACACGCTGTAATTATTACCAAACAGAATACAGCCCACAAATAGTTGAGACAAGCATTATTTATGATACAACCATTTGGACAAAAATACAGGGTAGTTTTGTTGCCAATGGAACTGAACGGTTTATAACAATAGGTAATTTTTTTGATACTGGCGGCACATCGCATGTACATTATATTTTACCAAGCTATGATATTTCGTATTACCTTATTGATGATGTGAGCGTAATAGCCACAGATGCAATAGCAAATGCCGGTGTGGACAGAGCAACAACTACCGATGCCACAGACAGTGTGCAGATTGGTGATACCACTGGTTACCTGCCCTGCTACTGGTATGCCAATGGTGTACTTATAGACAGCAATACTGCGGGCTTTAAAGCACACCCTTCTGTTACTACTCATTATGTTATGGAACTTGATGTATGTGGGCATATTACGTACGATACGGCTACTGTTTATGTATGGACAACGGGTATGAACAACCCTTCTTTGGCTGCTTTACATATTTACCCCAACCCTGCAAAAGATAATTTAATGATTGAGAGGGCTTTGGGTTGTGAGTTACGGATTTATAATGTTGTAGGGCAGCTTGTTACAGTGAGCCCCTGTTGTGATGGTGAGCCCTGTTGTCGTGGTTCGGCAAGGCTCACAATGACAACAGGGCTCACCATGACAACTAATAAAGAAATCGTAGATATTAGTAGTTTAAGTAAGGGTGTTTATATTGTTGAGGTTTGTGAACCGGAAACGGGGATGAAGATAAGTAGAAGGGTTGTAAAAGAATAGTCTGAACGATTGATTTGCACGATTATCTTGATATACTTGATGCCTATGTTTTGGGCTATATAGTACAAAACTTATTGTCATGGTGAGATTTTAATGTCATGGTGAGCCTTGCCGAACCATGACCCCGCTTAATAGAGCTACTATTTAAACTTATCTTGCAGATATAAATTATTATAAACAAACAGATTAATGCACTTGTCAATGGCAGCTTTGCCGAACCAGGACCTCGCATAATAGAGCTACTATTTATGTTATTTTGCACATATAATTACTTAATAACAACTAATAACCTTCAATAAAATATACAATTGTCGTGGTTCGACAAGGCTCACCATAACAATTGTATATTTTATTGAATATAAAATTGTTTTTTATAATGCTATAAAATACTTGCGATATATAGCATAGAATTTTATGTCGTGGCGAGCCCTGTTATCATGAGCTTGTTGAAGGACGAACCTATGACCAGGCCTAATAGAACGACTATTGAAACTTATCTTGTACATAAAAATAGTATTATACAATTTTGCTGCTTGCTATTGTTTCTAGTAAAAGCAAGAATAGAATTATAAAATTTTCGCTTACAATTCTGCATTAAAATATAATTATATTTTATATATAATGCATAAAAGCTGTAAAGAAATACGAATAATGTTTTTCTTTTCTTACCTTTAGGTTTGTTTTTTTAATGATTGTTTTAATTTAATGATAAAAAAGTATTTTTTATTAATTGTGGTAAGCTGCTTAGTTACTATATGTATGAAATATACATTTGCCCAAAAAAAGACTACAATACAATTAAATAATAAATACAATATTGATGAGATTGACACTTTTGGCAGACGACCAATAAAAAACGGAAATAAATTTATTTATTTATTTGTACCGGAGTTTTATTCCCCTATACCAAAAATAAAGCACGATACTATTTATGAGTATAAATGTTTTGACAAAATAGACAGCCCTATTTTATTTGTAGATAATTTTGATTCTGTAAGGTATTTATCAATATATAAAAATTATTACGACCATAACCATCTAATAATAAATAAAGACGGTAATAAAACACCTCAATTTGTGTCTAAATTTGTATATAGGTTTGAAAAAGAAAAAAATAACAAATGGAATAAAGTGGATATTCAGAATAATACAACTATTATGATGGAAACAAACAAAAGTAGAATTGTACACATAGATACTCAATCTATAACCGACCCTTTCTCTGACGATTTATATATGTATATTTATAAATATTATAAGGCTCAAGTTGTAAAATAACTTTATTTATGGTTTGATTTCAAAAAGGAAGAAAATTAGTAATTATTCAGTTTACATAAAATTAATCCCTAGGGATGATATTAATATAGCAAAACAAAATACGCATTGCTACCAAACCCTGAAAGGGTGATATTATTTGTCCATACTTTGTAAAGTAATATCACCCTTTCAGGGTTTGGTGTTATTAGAATTGACATTTTCTATAATAATATCATCCTTTCAGGATTTTGAAAATGGAAAAATTTGCTTTTTATTTTGCAAGTCAGAATAGTTACGTTTTAAACATTCTTTATTTCGCAATTTTTTGTCTTCCGATTTCTTTAAGCTATTTTATTTACAATATATGTATTTAATTAAGTACCTTTATACGGTAATAATTATAAATGACACATAAAAAGAAGACGAAGAAAAAAGAAAAAGCTACAAGTTCCAACACAAAAATATACAGAGGTAAATTAGAAGTAACCCGTAGCGGACTTGGTTTTGTGGTTGTAGAAGGCTTAGATAAAGACATTATTGTAAAGCGAGATAAATTAGGAAATGGTTTTAATGGCGATGAAGTGCGAGTGGAAGTAAAAGGCTACAGCGATAATAATAAAAGACTTGAGGGGAATATTATTGAGATAGTGCATAGAAAGCAAACAGAATTCAGTGGTATTATAGAGGTGCATCCTAACTTTGCATTTTTATTGCCCGATAGTACTAAAATACCCGTTGATATATACATACCCTTACATTTACTTAATGGTGCTAAAGATGGAGACCATGCCACAGCAAAAATTATAGAGTGGAGTGGTAAAACAAAAAACCCTGTAGGTGAGGTTACGCAACTACTTATAAATCAATCTGTTAATGAGATTGCCATGTTAGGTATTTTGTCTGAAAACGGATTTCCTTTAAGTTTCCCGGATGATGTACTTGAAGAAGCCGCCCGTTACCCCGATATTATTGATAGTAAAGAGGTAGCAAAGAGACGTGATATGCGTAATATACTAACGATGACTATTGACCCTGCTGATGCAAAAGATTTTGATGATGCATTGTCAATACAAAATTTAGAAGATGGGTGGTATGAAGTGGGTGTACATATTGCTGATGTGGGCTATTATATAAAAACAGATTCTGCAATAGACAAAGAAGCCTATTTGCGTGCCACAAGTGTTTATTTGCCGGATAGGGTATTGCCCATGTTGCCCGAAAGATTGTCGAACGAGCTATGTTCGTTACGACCCAATGAAGATAAATATACCTTTTCAGCCATTTTTAAGATTAATAAAGAAGGTGTAGTAAAAGATACTTGGTTAGGCAAAACATTAATACACAGTAATAAACGTTTTAGCTACGAGCAAGTACAAGAAATTATTGAGGGTGCAGAAAGTGAATATAAAGATGAAATAGGAATACTGAATGAAACTGCACAGAAACTGCGTAGTAAACGGTTTCAAAAAGGTGCAATTAATTTTTCATCGCAAGAGGTTCGTTTTAAATTAGATGAAACAGGTAAGCCAATCGGTATTGTAATTAAAGAAAGTAAAGAAGCACATAAATTGATAGAAGAATTTATGCTGTTAGCCAATAGAACGGTTGCCGAATATGTGTCGGGAATCACATTTAACAATAAAGAAGTTCCATTTCCTTATAGGGTACACGATGTACCTAATGAAGATAAATTGAAGGTGTTCTCTTTATTTGCAGGTCATTTCGGAATAAAATTTGATTTAAGTAAGCCGCAGAGTATAGCCCAGTCATTTAATGCAATGTTAGAAGTAGTAAATGGTAAACCCGAACAACATGTATTGGAGCAATTGGGTATAAGAACCATGTCTAAAGCCATTTATACTACCGACAATATTGGACATTACGGTTTAGGTTTTGATGATTACTGCCATTTTACATCACCTATTAGGCGGTATCCGGATATTTTAGTACATCGTATTTTATTACAATGTCTTGAAAATAATATTGTACCTATTAAAAATATTGAAGCACAGTGCAGGCATTGTTCCGACCAGGAACGTAGGGCAATGGAGGCGGAAAGAGCTGCAAATAAATACAAACAGGTTGAATTTATGCAAAGCTTTGTTGGCGAAGATTTTGAAGCGATAATAAGCGGTGTATCAGCTTATGGATTTTGGGCAGAGACTGTAGCACATAAATGCGAGGGTATGGTGTCTGCAAATGATTTAGCGGAGTTTGATAATTTTATTTTTGTAGAAAGTGAGTATGCTCTTGTAGGGCAACGAACCGGTTTAAGGTTTGCAATGGGCGATAGACTTAAAGTAAGGTTAGTAGCAGCAAATCTTGACAAAAGACAGATTGATTTTTCGGTGTTAGAAGTTCCGGCAGGCATAGAAAAAAAGATAAAAGTTGTAAAACAAAATAAAAATATTACGGAAAAGAGAAGAAAAAGTAAATAATCATTCCGTTTTTGTTTTAAATATTCTATTTCACCGTGCAGATATTTGATATAAATTTGCACGGTAATTAGTAAATATTTAAAAGTAACTAAAATAAATGCACTCTTTTACCCAGCTCGTTCCTCTATTTGAACAACGTTTTGCCAATTGCCTTCCTTTTCCTGCTAAACCACAAAGTTTATACGACCCATGCAGGTATTTGTTACAATTAGGTGGTAAAAGAATTAGACCCATTTTATGTTTAATGGCGAATGAATTGTTTGGCGAAATAAATGATGACGCTTGGAACGGTGCTTCGGGTATTGAATTGTTTCATAATTTTACTTTGATTCATGATGATATAATGGATAAGTCGCCATTAAGGAGAGGGCAAGCAACTGTGCATACAAAATATGGTATGGTTGCCGGAATACTCAGTGGTGATGTAATGTGTTTATATGCATATAAGCAATTTGCTAATATAGAAAACTATTTACCAATTGCCATGAAACTATTTACCGATACCGGTATTGAAGTGTGCGAAGGACAACAATTAGATATGGATTATGAAACCAGAGATACGGTTACACTGGAAGAGTATATTAATATGATTACCTTAAAAACATCTGTTTTATTGGCATGCAGTCTTAAAATGGGGGCAATATTAGGTGGCAGCTTGGATGACAATGCAAATAAACTTTATTCTTTTGGCAAAAATTTAGGCATTGCTTTTCAATTGAAAGATGATTATTTAGATGCTTATGGAACTACTGAAATTATTGGCAAACAAAATGGTGGGGACATTATAGCCAACAAAAAAACATATCTATTGATACAGGCACTTGAATGTGCTACTGAAAGCCAAAAAGAACAAATAAAAACACTATTAATTACAAATAATGAAAATAAAGTTGCCAACATGGTAGCTTTATATAATGAAACCGGTGCTAAACAAGAATGTATTAATGCAGTAGTAAAGTATTCTGATATTGCTTTTAAATGTTTGGAAGATGTTGCTTTGCCTACTAAACGTAAAAAATATTTATTTGATTTAGCTACATACTTATTACAAAGAGATAAATAAACAAATTACATAAAATGAAATATTGGCTTGTTAAATCAGAACCGGCGAAATACAGTTGGTCGCAATTTGTGAAGGATGACCATGCTGTTTGGGATGGTGTTCGTAATTATGCTGCCCGCAATAATCTTCGTGAAATGGAAATAGGAGACGAAGTTTTGTATTATCATAGTAACGAAGGGCTAGAAATTGTTGGCATAGCTGTAGTTACAAAAACAGCCTATCAAGACCCTACAACAGAAGATAAAAACTGGGTAGTAGTAGAACTGAAACCCTACAAACAATTTCCTAATCCGGTAATGCTTACTACACTAAAGGCAGATGATTTTTTTCATAACATGGATTTAATCAGGCTTAGTAGATTGTCTGTAGGTAAGGTTACACAAGCAGAATACGAGCGTATTATAGAAATGAGTGGCTTAAATTATGAATCAAAATAAGTTTATTTGTTTTCTCTTAAAGCAACCAATTTTTTAAATAATTCTTTTTCCGGTTCTGAAAGGTTTTTGGGTATTGTTATTTTCACACATACATAACTATCTCCTCTTTGTCCCGGCTCATCATATCTTGGCATCCCCATTCCCTTTAGTCTAAAGGTTTTGTCGCTGTCGGTGCCGGGTGGTATTGTTATTTTAATAGGATTATCGATTGTATTCACGGTAAGTTTACCACCTAAAATTGCAGTATAGGCATCCAGCGGTTGATTAAAATAGATGTCATCACCTTTCCTATCAAATAAAGGATGTTTTTGAATATGAATTGTAATATATAAATCTCCATTTGCACCACCGTTAGTACCTTTTCCACCTTTATCTTTCATTCGTAATACCTGCCCATCGCTAATACCTGCTTTCAGCTTTAGGTTTAAGGTATTGTCTTGCAAATTTAATTGCCTTGAAGTACCGGTAAAAGCTTCTTCAAGTGTAATTGTGGTTTCTGCTTGATAGTCTTCGCCTTTGCGTTTGTAGCTACTGCGTTGTTGCGAACCACTAAAGCCGCCACCGGAGCTTTGTCCGAAAATATGTTCAAAAAAATCTGAAAATTGTCCGGATTCACCTGAGAAATATTCTGAATTTGAACTATCCCATTTTCCCGATTGTCTTCCTCTATTTGGATTAGGGTTTCCTTCCTGATAGTTTTGCCAGTTTTCGCCTAAAGTATCATATTTTTTTCTTTTTTCAACATCACCTAAAACATCATAAGCTTCATTTATTTCTTTAAATTTATCTTCAGATTTTTTATCTCCCGGGTTTTTATCCGGATGGTATTTTACGGCTAATTTTCGGTAGGCTTTTTTAATTTCGTCTTGTGTTGCTGTTTTTTCTACTCCTATAATTTTATAATAATCTTTATATTCCATAATTTCAATAAATCAATACCCTTAAATTATATTAATTTACTAATAAAGGTAATAATTATTTTATAAATAACATACAGATTGTTTATTATAATATATAAATTCATCTGCATTAAAAGAAAGAGTAGCCCAAATATTATCTTCTTAAAACTTGGAATGAATTAAAAAAATTGCCAATTTCATTATTCGTGTTGTAATTTTTTTTCGTAACAACAGTAACATCATATCTTTTATTATTCACAATACATTGTTTCACTGTTGCAATAGAAGTTGCACTTTCTGAGTAGTATATAAAAGCTCTACCGGGATAGCCGTTGAAGTTAATAGATTCTGCATTTATATCTAATTCAGTAAAATCTTTTTTACGCATATTTATACTACTATCCAGCATTAATTGCAGAGTAGCAGAGTCTTTTGTAAATCTTGCGGGAACATCCGTATAACTTACTTCAAATAATTTAAATTTATCAATGGTTAGGTTAGATGGTTTCCAAGTAATAAAGTGTGTTACTTGTTTGCCAAAAGCAGTAACTTCTTTTTTTTCTGTCTTTTTGGGGTTTGCAGGCATTTTTATTGAGAAACCACCTTCGGCAGATGTATAAACAGCCCATTCTGAGTTGTCGTCTTTACATGAAAAAAGGAAAAGTGTACTTAAAACGAAAATAAAAGAAATAATTAGTTTATTCATATTTTATAATATTTAGAACGCTACTTTTTAAATACTATCTGCCCGTCCCAAAGAGGTACAGGCAGTAATTATTTTACAAAACTACAAATGGTTATTTCTTTTTTGCAGCTTCTTTATTTGCTTTATGGCGCATATCCGGAGTGCCGTCTTTTTTTAACGGACCAGCAGGTTTTGCTTTTGCAGCTTCTTTATTTTCCTTATATCTCATATCGGGAGTGCCATTTTTTTTCATTTTTGCAGGCTTTACTCCTTCATCTTCTTTTTTATCCTTTTTTTCTTCAACTTTTGTTGTTTTGGTCGTAGTCGGAGCAGCTTTTGGTGCAACTTTTTTATCTGCAGTTTGTGCAAAAATAGATTGACCGATGATAAAAACAGAAATTAAAGAACAAACTAATTTTTTCATTTTAAATAAATTTTGTGCTAAATTAATATTTTATAGTATTGCTTTCCATTTTTTGCTGATTAATTTTACTTAAACATTTCATAAATTATTTTTTTTGTAATAGAATTAGAATATAACTTGTTTATTTTTACAAAATTGTAAAATTTTATATTGCACATTTTATTAATAATAAATGAAATTTTTTAAATTTATAGTACTATTATACCTTTTTATACCTTTTTATGCCACTGCACAACAAGAACAATGGGATACTTATATGGCAAAATTTGCCGGTAAGCCCGGTTCCATTATGGTAGATTTAGGCTTACAAGAAAAAGCACCCGATAAAC
This sequence comes from uncultured Bacteroidota bacterium, assembly GCA_903929195.1. Taxonomy (GTDB): domain Bacteria; phylum Bacteroidota; class Bacteroidia; order Chitinophagales; family Chitinophagaceae; genus CAIYTT01. The sequence continues at coordinate 5,344 of CAIYTT010000120.1, read as the reverse complement.
TGTATCCTTTTTTGGTAATAACAGGTCCTAAAACTATTAATTGCGACCACCAAGGCTTACCCGACAAGGACCAAATAAATGCCATGGAGGAAATTTTAGATGCTACAAGTAATTTTATAACCGGTATTACCGCAAAAAAACTATCAGGTACTTTTACTTGTAATTGCGAACGATTAAACTATTATTATGTAAAAGATACAACAAATATTCGTAATGCATTACAACGAATGTATGCACGCAGTTTTCCTAATTATGAGTATGTTTTGAAAATGAAATTGGATAAAGAATGGAAAACATATAGAACATTTTTGTTCCCTACCGAAAACGACCAAATATGGATGGAAAACAATAAGTTGCTATCAAATATGATTGCAAAAGGTGATAGTTTAAATAAAGTAAGACATATTGTATTTATTGCAAATTTCACAAATGACAGTATGCGTAATTTATTCATTAATGATGTTGCATCTGTTGGTTTCAATACTAATATATCAAAAGATAGTTTGTTAAGTAATTATCCTTTCGAGGCATTGATACCACAAATTATGTATCCTAAAATAGAGCTAATAGACTCTATTAATATTATAATAAAAAATACTGCTAAAAAATATAAAGGTGTTTATAATGGGTGGTCTTCCCCTATTATAAAGTAGTAATTACAGCAATACATTCTTCAATAGTCATTAATTCTTGTGTACCAGTAACAAAATTTTTGAGGCTTACTTTATTATTTTTCCGTTCCTCATCGCCGGGTAATAATATGTAGGTAATACCTCTTTTATTGGCATATTTCATTTGTTTATCAAATTTAGATGCTTCTGGGTATATTTCGGCACGTATTTTAGCATTTCGTAATTGCTGCAATATTTCTAAAGAATAGGTTTCATTTTCGCCACCAAAATTAAGAATTAGGGCTTGTGTTCCTGTTTCTACATGTGCAGGAAACAGTTGCAACTCTTCTATTACATCATAAATACGGTCTATACCAAAAGATACACCTACCCCTGAAATACCTTTTAAACCAAAGAGCCCCGTTAAATCATCGTAACGACCACCACCACCAATGCTACCCATTTTTACTTGCGCATGTGTGCATACTACCTCTACAATAATACCTGTATAATAATTTAAGCCACGTGCAAGTGTAACATCTATGGTTATATTATTAGTTAGGGTACTGTTGTTTGTTAATTGGGAATAGTATTTAAGTGCAGTTTCTAATTCTTGTACACCGGCACTACCAATGCCGCTTGATTTAAAAAAGTCTTTTAGTACTAAAATAATTTCAGTATTGTCTGTAAGGTTTTTCGTGTTATTTATTATATCTGCAATTATATAGAAATGTTCAGTAGGTATGTTTCTATTAGCTAATTCAGCCATAACGCCGTCCCAACCTATTTTATCTAACTTATCTAATGCAATTGTTAGGTCTGTAAGTTGGTTAGGTATGCCACAAAGTTCTGCAAGACCTGCTAATAGTTTACGACTATTAATTTTAATGTTTACAGGTACTTTAAAGGATGCAAAAGCAGATTGGTATATACAAAATAATTCAGCTTCGTTAACTAAAGAATTCGACCCTACCACATCAGCATCGCATTGCCAAAACTCACGGTATCTGCCTTTTTGGGGTCTGTCGGCACGCCAAACAGGTTGCATTTGATACCTGCGAAAGGGTAGTGCAATGTCATTTTGATTCATAACCACATAACGTGCAAATGGTATTGTGAGGTCGTAGCGTAAGGCACGTTCTGTTATTTCAATAGAAGAATAAGCTTGATTTTGCATTTTTTCCCATTCCTTAAGCCTTAGTATTTTTCGTTCATCACTTTGTTCGTGAAGTCCATTATTTAGTATTTTAAAAATAAGCCTGTCGCCCTCTTCGCCATATTTGCCGGTAAGAGTACTCAGGTTTTCCATAGCAGGTGTTTCTATTGGTTGAAAGCCATATATTTCAAAGATATTTTTTAATGTATTTAATATGTATTGTCTGCGTTGAACTACTAATGGAGAAAAATCTCTTGTTCCCTGTGGTATAGATGGTTTTGACATGTGCCTGTATATTGTTATTATAGAATTGAATGCAAAATAACATCAACAATTTCATTTATTGTTTTATTAGTTCCCCCCATTTTGACATATTTTTTGAAGTTGTCAAATAGGGTAACTAATAGAATTTTTTTTCTATTTTTGAAAAAAATAAAACATGATGCAAAATTTGCCAACACCTATTTTAGGAGAGATTTCTGCAATAACAATTACAACAACAAATTTAGATGAATCGGAAAATTATTATAAAAAATTAGGTTTCTATGAAGTTGGCAGGTCAGATTGGCCTTTCCCATGGCGACAAATTACAGATAATGTATTGTTGATAATGCTTAGAACAGACCCTAAAATTTATATGGCACTAACCTACTATGTTAAAGACTTAAAGCCTATTATAAAAAATCTGGAGTCTAAAAGAATTGTATTTTATCATGTGCCAAAAAAAGAAGATACAATACAACGTTATACAATTTTAACCGATGATGGTTTTTGGATTAGTTTGGTAGGTAACATTTCCGGCTTTAAAAAACCGGTAGGTCCGGGTATGTTAACCATGTCTCCGGAGGATTATTTTAGACCTGAGAAATATACCAATAAAACAATTGGTTTGTTTGGCGAATTAGCACATCCGGTAAAAGAATTAGCTAAGAGTATTGAATTTTGGCAATTATTAGGTTTTCATGTGTTGTCAAAACAAGAATCACCATATCCATGGGCTATTATCAGCGATGGTTTAAGTATTATAGGCCTTCATGAAACAACTGAATTTTCTTATCCGGCAATTACCTATTTTGCTTCTGATATGAAAAATAAAATTCAATTATTAAAAGAGGATAACCTAACAAATATTGCAGAAAAAAATAAGAGTAATGTAGTTTTAACTACACCTGAACAGCAGCATTTTTTCTTGTTTCAAATGGGTATGGAGCAGGAGGAAAGTACTACCATACCCAAAGTTGTTGAGATAAAAATAACACCGGTAGCTACCGTTTCAAATGAAAGAAAGACACCGTTAGACGATAATTGGGGAGAAATAATCTCTGAGATTACTTTAACAGATACCATACCTGAAATAGCATTTAAAAATATTTCTAAATTTTCTCATTTAGAGATTATCTATTATTTTAATAAAGCAGAAAAAGAAGCAATTATTTATGCCGGCAAGCCAAGAGGCAAAGAGCAATATGAGGAAATGGGGATATTTGCACAAAGAAAAAAGGATAGGCCCAACCACATTGGTATTTGTATTGTAGAATTGTTAGAACATAATGGTAATAAACTAAAAGTAAAAGGTCTTGATGCCATTGATGGTACGCCTGTAATAGATATTAAACCGGTATTTAAAGAGTTTTTACCTACTATAGAAATTAAGCAAGCAGAGTGGGTAACTGACATGATGAAAAACTATTGGTAATCTTTGGATGGATAGGCTTTTTTTTAAATTGAATGTTTTTATAAGTAAGGTATGATTCCTTATTGTTTTCAACTTTTTTGATTTATTAATTTACAACAAGTAAATTGCAGTGCATTTTACTATAAAATACGTATGTCTGAAAAAATACCCTTTAAAGGTCTGTTTAATAAGAAAACAATTATAATTTTAATATTAAGTATTATAACTTTTGCTGTTTTTTATAATACTAAGGACAATCACTTCTCTAACTGGGACGATGACTATTATGTTACAAACGACCCATATATAAAAGCATTAACACCACAGAACCTGAAAGTTATTTTTACTGAAGACATTACAAAAAATAACTATCATCCTTTTTGTATGCTGTCATTGGCAATCAACTATTATTTTACACAGTTAAACCCAATGTCTTATTACCTTACAAATGTTTTTATCCATATATTAAATGTAATACTTGTTTTTCTCTTTTTATTGCAATTATGTAAATTAATGAAGATTGAGGAAAATGGAGCCTACTTTATAGCTGCTTTAAGTGCCTTGTGGTTTGGTATTCATCCAATGCATGTTGAGTCTGTGGGCTGGATTGCTGAAAGGAAAGATGTGCTATATACCTTTTTTTATATAATAGCACTAATCACTTATCTTAATTATGTTTCTACATTAAAAATAAAATGGATTTGGATTAGTTTCTTTTTATTTATTGCATCCTGCCTATCTAAGCCAATGGCAGTTGTGTACCCAATGTCGTTATTGTGTATCGATTTTTTGCTGCAACGTAAATTTAGTTTTAAACTAATAAGTGAAAAAACACTTTTTTTTATATGTGCAATAGCTTTTGGTCTTATGGCTGTTTATACACAGAATAGAACAGGAGCTATTGCCAAATTTGAAACATTAACTATACAAGAACGGATTATGTATGCTGCATTTGGGTATATAAATTATATATCTAAATTTTTCGACCCCACCTATTTATCTACTTTTTACCCTTATCCAATACGGTTTACGACAGGTTATTTGCCCAATATCTATTATGCTGCACCTATAATTGCAATTGCCGTTACAGCAATACCGATACTAATAGCATTTAAGAATAACAAAGTTTATTTTAGGGTTGCAGCCTTTGGTTTTGGATATTTAGTAGCAAATTTAATATTTGTGTTGCAGTTTATTTCGGTGGGTGCGGCAATAATGGCAGACAGGTATTCGTATTGTGCTTATATAGGGTTTATATTTATGCTTGTGTATTTTATATATGAATTAATAAAAAAAATAAATGAAGCAAAAAAACAGATGAGTGCTTTTCTAATTTCATTTTTTAAAATTCTATTATATACTTTTTTAGTTTCATTTACAGTTTTTATTGGTTATTTGTGCTACGAACGCACTTTTGTATGGCATGATGCAGAATCGTTATTAAGCGATGCTATTGATAAATACCCTTATCCGCCCACAAATGGGACAAATAGAATTGCAGTATTATCTTATAAATGGCGTGGAAATTTATATTATGAAGACAGCCTAAAAAAAGATTGGGATAAAGCTTTGGAAGACTATAATGTTGTTGCTCTGTTACGACAAGCAAACGCAAGCATGTACGACAAAATAGGTAATATATACATGAGTAAGAAAGAGTTTAGAAAAGCAGATTCTGTTTTTGCTCTTTCATTAGGCGAGCAGGGCAATGTATATAAAACCTATTTAGATAGGGCATTTTTATTTTGCAGAACCGGAGATTCTGTAAATGCACTAAAGAATTTTGCTATGTCAATGAAATTAAATCAATTATCTGAAAAGATATTTAGTGATACTGCTTTTAACGATGTACAAAATAAGCAATATGCAGCGGCAATAAATGAATATAATTTATTATTGACC
>CAIYTT010000119.1 GCA_903929195.1 uncultured Bacteroidota bacterium | reverse complement strand
GCTCAGCCTTCAAGTCCAGTATTTCTCTTTGTAGGTCTTTTTCGGACATATCAAAACTCTATCATTTTTTTTACATAAATTCAAAGTTATTGATCATCCTCTTTTACATCAATTATTTCTTTATTTATTAAAGATAATCTGTTTTCAATATATTGTTTTTCGTGATGGCTAAACTTATCATTTATACTTTTTAATGCTTCTGTATAAGAATCTACATCTCTATCTGTAGTCTCAAGTTTTGTTTTATAATCTGTTCTTAGGGCATACAAACTTTTGGATTGCTCACTAATATTTAATATTTTATTTTTTATCTTATAATTCATCAGAATCTCTTTTTTAGAATCTAATGAGTCTTTGGTAAGTTGTAGTAGTTGGCTTACAAAGGTTAAAGCCTTTAATTCATTTTGCTTAGTGAGCGAGGTGTAGTAAGTGATAAATTCTTTACAGAAAGTATTGATTACAAAAGCACTTAACAATGCATCGTCCGATTCATATTCTAAATCAATGAAATCACTACTTTCTATTCTATATAATTTTAGTTTTTTCTTTATCGATTCATCGTCATACTTCATTGATGATAATACGGCTGCTAATCCTACTTGGTCTCTATCAATTAAAGATAAGGGTTCGTGATTATTATAATGAGTGGTATAAATTTGAATAGCATGTTTTCTTGCATCTGCATTTACAGACTTTAATAATTTACTTGGTTTCCTGAAGGGTTTGGCACTTGTTAAATCATGAAGAATTAATTGATAGGATACTTGGTCGTAGGTAACTTTTAATTGTAATATCTGTAATAAATTACTAAAAGACTGATTTACTTTATCTGTTACTAAATCTTCTTTATTTAAAAATAACTGTTGGCTTCCATCTGCTATACCGGCTGCTATCCTCGCTTTAGCAACATATACATTCGGCTGGTTTTTGGTTAATAGAAATGTAAGTACCATCATTACTATTGGTATAGTAAAAAGTGGCAAGCGATGCCTTTTTAATAAATTTAAAAAGTTTTTTAATAACATTATTTTACATCTTCTATTTTTATACCTATTATTTCTTCAATATTACTTTTTGCTATTAAATAGGCTGCCTCTGCATCTAACCGAGATTGTACCGCACTAGAATATAAACTTAATGCCCTGTTGTAGTCATCAAATTTTAATTCACCGTTTTCAAATTTATGTTTCACATCTTTAACGGTGCTTTCTGCTGTTTCTAATGCTTTTATTCTCCAGTTTAAACTTTTAAATTGTAATATATAGCTTATGTATTTTTGTTTAACTAAGGTTTCTATATTTAAGTTATACTCTTGTTGTGCTAATTCAGCAATTTTCAATTCTTCTTTTGCTGCTTTTACATTATATGGTTTGGTTAATATGGCTCCGAAACTGGTTCCTATTCCATATTGTGTACCGTTTAATGATGGCGATGATGCCGATGTGGAATTAGTGGGACTTTCATTTATATTAAATGTTGCAATGCTTAACCAGTCAACTTTAGCTTTAGTAATATTGAGTTTTGCAATATTTATATTGTGTTCGTAAGCTTTTACTTTAGGGTAGTTGGCTTTTGCTAATACTACTAATTTGTCTATAAAAATTTCAGATACATCTTGTAAAATGGATTCCTGTTGTGCCCGTAATGGAGCTATAAAAAAAAATAAATAATAAAGGAAAAAAAGGGCAAGTTTATTAAACATAGATTTTATGCTGCTTACAATAAAACGTAAAAATACATTATTTATAAATATAAAAACGATTTTTATTTATTGTAATATGTTTCTTTTCTTTTGTTTTTATTTAATCTATTTTCTGTACTAACTATTTGAAAATCAAAATTAGTTTTTTATAAGATACCTATTCCTATTATTTTTGTGTTTTTTTTAGAAACGAATTTGAGTTAGTGAATTATTTTATAACTTTACAACCTTATGAGAAACAAAATAATAAAGATTATTGCAGTACTTGCTATTATAGTACATCTTAGCAGTTGCGCAGTTGTGCAATCACCTCATTATTTTCGCCATAGATATTGGCAGTATAAGTATGTGCCACATTCATTGTTGTATGGTACCGGGTATCATGGATGATAAAGTAAATAGAAAAAATATTTAATAATAAATTATATTAATAACCAAAAACAAGTATATTGTCAATATTTTTATCTGTACTTTGCAGAAAAAATAATTTTGTTAACTTTATGCCTTATGAAGAATAAAATTAAAAAAGGGCTTACCTATTTTGCTATATATATTGTAATACTTGCTACTGTAAGTAGCTGTACTTTAGAGCATACCTATTATGATACCCCATATAAACATAAGCCAAAGCCTTATTTATTATTAAGAAGACCCGACCCTGTTAAAGCTAAATATTCTTATGGATGGATGCGTCCTTTCGGATATAGTTCTTTGTATAAAAAACATGAACATTGGCCACGTAACAGAGGAAATCGTAAGGTTCGTAATTATTGGCTTAAAAACTATTTACCACATCCGGCTTATCATAGTACCGGTTGGCGTTAATAAAATTCACAATTTTAGCTTAAAAACAAAAACAATTTCTACTATTTTATCAAATATATAAATATGTTAGTAAAAACAATAAAAACGTTACCGATTTTTATATTAGCATTTTTTATTTCTATATGCAGTTGTGTCTCTCACAAAGCTGTTCATTATAAATATCATAAATATTTTCCTCATCATTACAATAATCATTGGGACTATCCACATCCGTATGGCAATCATTGGAACGATAATAAGCATTTCTCCAGATAGAAGAATGTGGAATTAGAATAAGTACAAAATATTTATAAATAAACAGCATTTAGCATTTTGAGTTTCAAATTATTAAACATATTAATTGCATTTTTTATAATAATATGCTTCAATAATTGTGTATCGCCACACCATACCTTTTATAAGCATCATAAATTTATGCCACATCGTTTTCACCCCTTCAACGATTGGGGTACACCTTATGGTTATAACTACCGTCCCAGAAAAAGTTGGCATGGCAATCCAGGCACAAAAAAACAAAGACATAGAATTTGGCCTAAATCATTTGTTCCTTATCCACATTATCACGATACCTATTAACCGGCTTAATAGAATGCTTCATTTTTCTTTTTAGTATCAAAAAATATGAAATAAAATTCAATATTTATAATTTTATTTGTAAAATATTATTTTTCTATAAAAAAGTTTAACAACACTTATACTCCTATATTTGCATTAAAGATACAAGTAGGTGAAAACAAAAACGGTATTATAAAAATCTAACTTTTAAGATGAAAAAAATTCTTGTTACAGGTGGTTGCGGCTATATTGGCGGACATACGATTATTGACCTTGTAGAAAACGGCTTTGAAGTAATTTCTGTTGATGACCTTTCGAGAGGCTCGTTAAAAATGATACACGGGGTAGAAAAAATACTTGGAAAAACCATTAAAAATTACAAAGTAAATCTTTGTAATCTTGATGATACAGAGGCAATTTTTTTAGAAAACCCTGACATTGTGGGTATCATACATTTTGCAGCTTTTAAATCGGTAAATGAATCGGTAAATGAACCATTAGAATATTTTAGAAATAATTTAAACTCATTAATAAACATTTTAAAATGTGCTGAAGAATTTGATGTTTCAAATTTTGTTTTCTCTTCCTCCTGCTCTGTATATGGCAATCCAACTTTCTTACCGGTTACAGAAGATATGCCATTTGCAGAACCCGAATCTCCTTATGCACGTACAAAACAGATAGGGGAGAAGATATGTGAAGATTTTTGCAAAATAAATGAGCATTTTAATACCATTTTACTTCGCTATTTTAATCCGGTTGGTGCTCACAGTTCGTCTATTATTGGCGAATTTAACGAAACACCCGAAAACGTAGTACCTGTAATTACACAAACAGCTATAGGTAAAAGAAAAGACATGACTGTTTTTGGTAATGACTACGACACTAGAGATGGTTCTTGCATACGCGACTATATACATGTAATGGACATAGCAAATGCACATACAAAAGCATTACAATATATTATTGATGACCGCAATAAGTCTAATTGCGAAATATTTAATTTAGGTACAGGTAACGGTGTTACCGTATTGGAATTAATAGCTGCATTCGAGAAAATTTCGGGTGTAAAGCTTAATTATAAAATAGGTAATAGAAGGGCAGGAGATGTTATTGAAGTATATGCCAATAATAATAAAGCCAAGAAACAATTAGGATGGGAAACAAAATATGATTTAGAATCAATGATGTCAACTGCTTGGAACTGGGAAAATGCACTCGATGCACATAAAAAGGCTGTTAAACCGGAAAAAGTAACTGAATAAATAATGGTATATGCAAATTAGGCTAATTTATTTTTAATAGAATAAGTGAACTATTCAGAAGTTAAGAAATAGGGAAATATATTTTAGACCTAGTAGCCATCAATATTTTAAACATTTCACTATTTATTGAGTGTATGATTCAGCTCTTTAAATGTTTGTTTTTATTTTGTCTTTATATCCGCATAAAAGACTATTGTGTCTTTTATTATAAAAAATATTCTGTTATTTTTGTGATTTTACAATCATATTATGCACCGTATCTATTTTGACAATGCCGCTACAACAGCAATAGACCCACAAGTGGTAGATGTAATGTTGCCTTACTTAACTGAAAAGTTTGGTAATCCGTCTTCAATTTATTCTTTTGGCAGAGAGACAAAAATGGCTATTGAGAATGCTCGGAAAAGCGTTGCGAAATTATTAAATGTTTCTCCCGGTGAAGTGTTTTTTACTTCAGGAGGTACAGAAAGTACCAATACAGCTATAAATGCTGCAGTAAGAGATTTAAACTGTAAACATATTATTACGTCTCCTATTGAACATCATGCTACCACACATACTGTTGAATATCTTGAAAAAACCGGACAAGCAAAACTGAGCTATGTAAAACTTACAGAAAACGGACATATAGATTTAAATAATCTGGAAGATTTACTAGCTAACAGTACAGAACGTGTGCTGGTAACATTAATGCATGCAAATAATGAAATTGGCAATCTATTAAAGATAAAGGCTGTTGGTGAATTGTGTAAAAAATATGATGCCATTTTCCATAGTGATACTGTACAAACTTTAGGGCATTACCCATTAGACTTAAAGAATATACATGTACACTTTATTAATGGGGCAGCACATAAATTTCATGGGCCTAAAGGAATAGGTGTTTTATATGTAAACAATAGTTTAAGCATAAAACCATTTATTAATGGTGGTTCGCAAGAAAGAAATATGCGTGCAGGTACCGAAAATATTTATGGTATTGTAGGTTTCGCAAAAGCACTGGAACTGGCTACAGAGAGACAGGAAAATGACAGCACCCATATTAAAGAACTGAAAAACTATATGGCTGAAAAGTTAAAAGAAAATTTCACTTCAATAACTTTTAATGGCGATACTTTTGGCAGTAGTCTATATACTGTCCTAAACGTATCTTTTCCGCTAACAGAAAAATCTGAAATGCTTTTATTTAATCTGGATATGGACGGTATTTGTGTTAGCGGTGGCAGTGCTTGTACTAGTGGTGCCAATTCAGTAAGCCATGTTATAAAAGCTATTAATAAAGATACTGAAAATATTGTGCCTATCCGTTTTTCATTTTGCAGACACAATACAAAAGAAGAAATAGACCAAGTGATAACTAAAATAAAAGAATTACTTTAGTTACTACTTGGTCTCAACAAATTTTACTGCGTACTTATTTTAATTATTCCTGCACCATTATAAGAATGATAATCCCCATCGTACATTGCATCTGCCATTACCGGACCTAATTGGTAAACTCCCGGGCTTACTGCACGCACCATATAGTAATAATCTTTTCGTGTTGCTGTTACGGTAGTAAACATATTTATTCTATCGTCTCGCACATCTTTATAGTAAGGATGGGCTTCATCTTTAATCCAACTCATGTTTGGCATTTCCGTTAATCTTGTATTCTCAATTTCAAAACCTGCAGGTAACATATCTGTAATAGCTACATTTTCCACATCTACATTATCTGTCTGTATAGATAAACGCACAATAATTAAATCGTTTTGGTGTACATTGTTTGATACCTCTTTACCTGTTCTATCAAAAAAAGTTCTGCGAACTTTTAAATGGCTGTCTTCCTCTTTAAAACTGCCGTCAATACTAATACCTGCTAATTCGTAAGAATAATAATATCCACCCTTACCGTTTACTTTAACGGTAGTAATTCCATTTGCATAATTTTTCATGTTAAGGGTAGTAGCCTGTCCTGTTGTACTGCCTATTGTTTTGCCTCCGGCTAATACTGTGGCAGTAGATGTAGTTTTGTTAGCATTTTTCGCAACTTTACCCAATGCCAATAGTGTAAATACATTTTCTTGAGTAGTTAAATATCTTTCTTTTCTTACATTTTCAGATAACTCTTTTGCCATAAAACCAACTTGCTTATTTGTTGGGTCTATATCCATAAGCACATTTAGCGATAAAGCTTCGTCTCTGATAAAGGAACAAAAACTGCCGTCAAAACTCCTTTCTGCTCTCTCGCCAGTAAATGCAGGAGGCAGTATGTCGCGTGCTTGTATAGATTGCCCCGATAATGAAAATGCTGCAGCAAGTAAATATTTACTACCAAGTGTAAGTAATTCGGGGTGTGCTTTGTAATAATTCATATTTGCATGTTGTGCTTGCCCACCCATTGCCAACACGTATAACGAATAAGGTACTTCTTCGGGAGTAATCTCTTTTTTCAAAGTTCCATTATACCAATAGTTTACAACTTCCTTTTTCATTAATTTATATTTCATGTATTCCATTAGTCTATCTACTGTATTGTTATTTACTGCATATCCTGCTTTTCGGGCTTCCAATAAAAAGTGAGTAGCATAAACACTGCCCCACCAACTTTCGTAACCGCCGCCCGGCCAATAAGATAATGCACCATTATTTAACTGCATGGATTGTAATTTATTTATTGCCTGTTGTACATTATAAGCCGGATTCATGTCTTTATTGTCTATGCCTGTAGTGCTTTTTACCAAATCGCTAAAATAAAGTTGCGGGAAGGCTGCCGATGTAGTTTGTTCCACACAACCATAAGGGTATCGTATTAAATCATCTAAGTGTTTCGTGAACTGTGTTAAAGGTGATTTGCCAATAGTAAGTTTACCATTTACTGACGATGGAATAAAATTGTTTTTTAAATCAATTACAGTACTTGTATTTTCTTCTGCATATCCATTACCTGTTATTTTTTGTAAAGAAGCCGGAGGTCTTACACTAATATCTGTTTCGTTAGTGAATGTTTCGCCTAATGCTTTAACGGTAACACTTACATTGCCTGCACCTATTGCTGCTTGGGCATTAATATTAAATACAGCCCTACCTTCTCTATTTGCTGCAATTTTTACATTTTGTGTTTGTTCGCCAACAATACCCAATGGGCCGCTAACCTTTACAGTAACAATGGCATTTGCTTCTTTTGCAGTGGTATTACTAATGGAAATAGGCATTACTACTTCATCTTTAGGGCTTAAAAAACGAGGTAAGGCTGTACTTATTACTATCGGGTCTGCAACTTTTATATGTTGTTCGGCACTGCCAAACGATTTACCTTTATAGGTATATGCCATAACCCTTATATCGCCCGAAAACTGTGGAATATCAATATCATATTTTACGTTTCCGCTACCGTCTGCTTGCACAATACCGCTCCAAAAAGATACTAACTTTACCCTGTTTACAAACATAGGATTTACCCGCAAACCTGAATTTTCTGCACCATCGCCACCTGTACTACTTACTAACGATTTTATTTCGGGTAGTAACCACGGATATATATCAAAACTATTAACGCTTAAAGCAACTTTTTGATAAAAATATTTATAAGGGTCAGGAGTAACGAAATTCTTTATTTGCAAAATTCCTTCATCAACTGCTGCAAGGGTTACAAACGCATTTGGGGTAGTTTTTAAACTGATAGTTTGCTTTGTTTTAGACCTTGATTTTTCAACAGCACTTATTTTAACTGTCATTTGATTTTCTTTATTTTCTACCGGTATCGATTTGAAACCATGTGCAACCGTTAAGGGCATATCAGACCCATCCATTGGGCGAAATAAAGTTGCTGTAACATATACATTTGGCAAATAAGACTCATCGGTCTTTAAAGAAATGGATGCTGATTTATTCTTTGTAGTAACGTAGAAATATTTTAATATATGGTCTCTTTCTACTGTTATCAGCATTTTACCGTCGAAAGGAGTAGTAAGTAAAACATTCATATTATCCCCTTGCTCATATTTATCTTTTTCGGCTTTTATTTCCACATTTCCTTCATTATTTACCTCGAAAGAGGAGTAACGGGTATCGTTCCACCCCCATGCATACAGTTTGCGTCTTACATAGCTATTGCTGCCATTTACAAAAATTCTAATTTCATAATCACCACTTATATCCGGGTTTAGCATAAAATTGGTAGTAGTGCCACTTACTCTTATATTTTGTTTAGATATTATTTTATCTTCCGGCTGCGAAACATACCTTACGCTACTGCCATCTTGTGTCAAAACGGTATGCCATTCCTTTCTAACCACTAAAATCTCGGCTGATGTATTTTGAATAGCTCCATTTTTATCTATTGCTACAATATTTATGGGTGTAGGTATTTTTGTGCCTATATATTCATCGCCTTCTTTAATACCGATAAAAACAGGTTGTGTATATATTTTAAAATGTTCGTATCTGTGAATCGGTCTGCCGGTTTCATCAAATACAGATGTAGAAATAGTACCTTTTAGCAAACCGGTATTTTGCCAAGCGTCATCTAATTTAAACACCTGTTTTGCCCCACCCATATTATCTGTTTTACCGGTTCTCATATCATTACTAAACCTGAAATCATTAATAACATCAAAATTGTAATCACTAAAATTTTTAGGAGAAAACTCCTCTTTTTCAATTGCTAATTCGCACTGGTAATTGCGGTCTGTTGCCGGTGTGCCAAATAAATTATCACTCTGTATGCTTGCTGTAACTTCTTCTCCGGGTCTAAATTCCGGCTTATTAACCTTTAAACTCACCTTCATTCTATCCGGCATAAATTCCTCAATACTAATATTATAAGAATTTAGCAATACATCGTTGCCTGTAAATAACTGTGCGGTATAAGTGCCGGTAATTGTTGTAGCAGGCATTGCAAATGTAGCCTCGCAGCTTCCCCCCTCATTCAAAACCTTACGCTGGGTAGCAAATTCTTTGCCATTGGGCATTATCAGTTTTAATTTTACAGGCACTTCACCCGGTTCTTTCCATTTTTCGTTACGTACTACCGCACTTACATGTATTGTCTCTCCGGGTCTGTAAAGATTACGCTCCGCATATATCATGGCATTCATGTCTGTTTTACTAGGTTCTCTGCCACCTACATCAAATCGAGACGTGCTTATAGCTGTTTTATTTAGCCATATCATACTAAACTCATCATTCATCTTTGCTGTTACTAAGGCTACACCATTTCCGGGTAAATCTTTAGATATATTCTTATACGCTGCAACACCATCACCATCTGTAGTTAAGGTTGTCATTTTTTGATTATTGGTACTTATAAAAGAAATTTTGACCCCTGATAAAGGTGTTGCGTTTTTTATGGAATTAGCAAAAACATACATGTTATCTTTTTCTTGTTTCACTATCAATCCAATATCTGATATTGACATTATTTTAGAGTCCTGTAGCCATTGGTGTTCTGAAGATTGAACACAAACAACATATACACCATTATAATCTTTAATCTTGTCTTGAAAGTCAAGTTTAAGAATATGTGTTGAACTCTGTTTAGGTAAAGAAGCTGTTTTATACTTCTGGCGAAATACAACATCGCCTAAATTGTCTGTATTATAATAGTTATACTCTCCACTTTCACGTTCCCTATACCCGTCTTCTTCTCCGTCTCCACTATTATCGCCGTCATAGCCATATCCATATCGCTTATCGTTTCTTAAAAACTGTTCCAGATTATTTTCATAAACTTTTACCACACTCACTTCTACTTCGTTTACATTCACAATGCTAACAGCTACATTTCTGTTGCCTGCCGATGTTAAATACATACCCTTCGTATTAATAAAGCTGATTGAAGGTTTCAGCTTACCAAAACTTACTTGCTCGCTATATTCGCCTTTCATTTTACCCCCGAATGCTCCTTCTAATTTCGATGAAATATTTAATTGGTAGGTTTGCGTGGTGCTTAACTGTGGGCTTGTAATAGTAAAACCGGCATCGTTAAGCGAAATACTAAAAGGCACTTTAGGTTCTAATGATACTAAGCCTTTTAGGTTCGTTTCCATAACCGGTTGCGATGTATTTATTGTTATAATCCCTTCCGTACCCGTATGTTGGGCAGTAAGCCCCGTAATAGATAAATTATATCTTGATGGTATAACAGAGGTAAAAGACGTATCTTGCCCTGATACATATTTTGAATGAACGACAGGAATACCTTTTGAGATAGCAATTTTTAAAGGTGTTTCTTTATCAAGGTCATTAAGAGGTGTAAACTGTAACGATAATACTTTGCCGGTACCATTATTTACAGCCATGATAGTAATGTTATTACCACCGCTGCTTAAACTAAGTTTACGTGCGGCTTCATCAAGGTTTACATCATAATTAAAACCCATATCTAACTGTACCATTACATTAGATACATTTTTTCCTCTTGTCCACGAAACATGGGTAGAGGTAACCCTTAGCGGAGCAGTATGAAATTTAATAATATCGCCATTTACAGGGTACTTTTTTTTGCTGTGTTTTACAAGTAAATTAGTAAGCTTAGCAGCATATTCTGTACCGGGAGCAAATCCTTCGGACGGAGAAAAAGAAATTTCATTAGAGGTATTCCATTTAAATCTACCTTTTATTTCGGGTGTAAACTCTATAAACGCACTACTATCCCAAATATTAAGTAAAGAATCCGGATATACATCTTTACTAAGTGTAAAAGTGAGATTTTGTTGCAGCTCAATTTCGCTTTCAAAATTCTTAGAAACTACATGTAAATCATTCTTGCCATTGCAAGAAAACAAAAAAAGGCTACCTAATAAACTTATGGTAAGCCAAACGTTCAATCTCATAATATTTGTGGTATATGCCTTAAAGTTAGGAACAAGTTTTTGATTATTTATAAAAGAATAAAAAAATATTTTTTAATTCTTTTTTGTAAAAACTTGGGTGATTGCGAGGGGTAGTGGTGGAGGTTATTAGACTTCTTTATTACCATATTTTAATAGTTCTTCAACTAATGATGCACCATTGTACATGGGTTTCTATCGTGATGTGGAACATTTTTTTGTCTTAATGCAGCAAATTTAGTAGAAAATGTAGGAGACTGTACATTGTGCTAATAAACACTTAGCATATAATGTTAATATTGCCTGCCTAAAAGCAGGGGTTTATTTAGTATGTATTACTTACGAACAAGGTTTGAGAGCAGTAAAGCAAATAGTGAGGTCTGAACTTTGATTTGCGTGATAATAGTTATTCTGTTTTGGTTAAACGAACTATTGATTGTAATTATTCAGGCATTGTATTTTAGCTAAATACATCTAGATAACGATTGAATAAAAAGACTCTATTACGACTTTGTCCGGTTAATTCATTTATAATCTTTAATTTTTCAAAACTATCTATTAAATCTCCGGCTGCTTTTTTGCTTAAGCTACATACCTCTTCTGTTTTTTTAATAGTAATTACAGGAGATGAAAACAAATGATTCAATAATAAGAGAGCCGATTTTGTTCTACGCCCACAATTTGCATGAATATCTGTTTCTATTTGTTTCTTAAGTGTTATTATTTCTGATAGCTTTGCTACTGCTTCTTTTGATGTTTGTTCAATACCTAATAAAAAATATTTAAGCCAGTGGAGCATATCACTTTTTTCTCTTACTTTAGTTAAATTATCATAATAATTGGTCTTATTCTTTTCGAAGTAAGCTGATAAATATAGTAGCGGTAATTGAAGTATATTCTTAGCTACTAAAAATAATGTAATAAGAAGTCTTCCTATACGACCATTGCCATCAAGAAATGGATGGATAGTTTCGAATTGGTAATGAGCAATCCCAATTCTTATTAATGCAGGCACACTAATTTTACTATTATGAAGAAAATTTTCTAAATCTCCCATAAGTTCATCAACATACAGATGCGAAGGTGGTACAAATACAGCATCCGAGGGACTGCTTCCTCCTATCCAATTTTGGCTTGTTCTAAATTCGCCGGGTAATTTATGTTCACCTCTTGCCCCTACTAATAAAATTTCATGTGCATATTTTAATAATCTAGAAGAAAGCGGTAAGCTCTGTAAATTTTCAATTGCATTATTTAAAGCATTTGTATAATTATTCACCTCTTTCCAGTCGTTTCTTCTCTCAGGCGCTATTTCTTCTATTGGTAATATTGCTTCTTTTATATTTGTTTGGGTGCCTTCTATGTTACTGGAAACAACAGCTTCTTTTTTTACATGTAGTTGTATAAATAGGTCAATATTAGGTACTAACTTAGAGTAAGAATTCAATTCCCCTAATTGAATAGATGCTTTTTCCAAAAGAGTATTCAATTGTGCATCATGCCATTGCCATTGATCATTAATTTTTGTGGGCATGAAGTATTTATACCCTAAAGTTTGTTGGGAAATTCCGGATTTATATTTTTCCAGTATAATCATAGATTACTTTTAGCTACAAAAGTAATCTATAAAAAATCATAGATTACTTTTAGCTGCGAAAGTAAACTATAAAAAATCATAGATTACTTTTAGCTACGAAAGTAATCTATAAAAAATCTTAGTTTACTTTTAGAAAATACGAAATCATCTCTTTTTCATTCTGCAAATGAAAAATACTTATACCCTATCACCATGCTACAATAAATTTTTTTACTTCAATGCCATCCTTTTTAATAATCTTTATTAAATAGATGCCACGGCTTAGTCCGGTAAGCGGTATAGCAACTATCGGTTTGTTTGTATCAATAGTAGATGTAGCTATTTCTTTGCCAATAGCATCTATTAGACTATAAGCACTTGCTTTTGTGTTATTTAAGTCAATATACACATAGTTGCTCGCCGGATTAGGAAACACAGTAGAGTAATTTAAATTAGGATTACCCCAAATTATAAAAGAGGCATTATTACTATATTGTGCAGTATTACCAACAGGTTTGTAGGCAATACCATCTATAGAAAAATTGATAGTTACCGTATATTTACCAGGCAACATACCTTGAAATGAAAAATTTAAAATGGCACTGTCTCCAAAAGTAATCGTAGGGGAATCTATTATTTGTGTTACTACCAGCCACTGATAATCAACACTGGTTACTACTGCCTGAAATGAACCTTTAAATGTTGCTTTGTTTATATTTATTACTTTGCTAGTTATAGTAAACGGTTCAGACTGATAGGCTGTTTGTGTTGATGTAATCGTATCTGCTAATACAAGTGTTCGCAATGTATCGGGTTGTATGCCTACCAAAATTTCATGATGCTGCATTAGGTTTATGCCTCCGGGCACCAAATTATTTATAGAAAAATATCCGTTATAGTTACCACCCCATCCCCAGTTAAAATGAATATAATCGTTATTATCAAAACCATCGGCAATAAAAGAGTGTCCTTCCGTGTCATTATCACCATCATAAATAAACGGTCTATTTGCATATAATTCTTTTTCTATTATTGCAATCCATTGTTTGTCGTTATAGTTTACTCTATATAAGCCTGTCATTGTTGGTAAATAGGCAAAATAATAATTGAATGCATATTGTGCATTATTCTTTATAGGGCAATTGGCACTCATTACATAACTATTACTTGCTTTTGTGCCATACTGCATATTTACGGCTACACCGGCATCATACATAAGTGTGGCTACAGCTACACCATTATAATTTAACGCATTGGGCATAGCAGACCATGCATATACATCTTTGCTGAAATCTACTACTTGGACCTTATAACCGGGTGGGGTGTAGGTATGGGAGCCTATACCTATTAATGGCCAATTCCAATATTTCATAATTTGTGCCATAACCGTGGCTACACAACCGGTTACAGCATGTTTGCCGCTTACGGTATCTAAAGGGCATAAATAATTATAATAGGGAGCTTGGCTCCAAGTAGTTTTTAATAAAGGAGCAACTACAGTTGTTTTGCTGTATTTATTGTTTGTTGTATTATGAATTAAATCGTACCAAAGCTGTTTGTTTGTTGTATCAGTTGTTAGTTTGTTTTTTACTATGTATTCAATCTGATTGGTATATTCATCTAAATAGTTTTTTATATTAATTGGTATTTCAGTTGTATCAAAAACAGTTTCTGTGGAGTAGGCTAACACAGGTATCGTATTATCTATACCCGAAATAATTACATATCCGGTGTTGCCAAAATTAAATATATAGAAAGCAGTAAAACTATCTCTTTCATTATAGAAGCTGCTTTTATATACCCAATGAACATCGTTACTGTCTAATGTGCTATTTTTTAGAATAGCAAAATGCCAAGCTATTGTTTTTGCCAATTGTTCATCAATAGTATTCGCATTACAAAAATGCATTATTAATAAACCAACTAACAAACCTACAAAACGTTTCATAGAATAATTTTATGGTTTAAAGTTAAGGCTTTTATTGTGTTATGTGCTTATTATTGTAACTTTGTTATGCATAAATACTAAATTTATATAATGCGAATAGATATTATTACAGTTTTACCCGAATTACTGGAAAGCCCCTTTGGGCATTCTATTTTAAAAAGAGCTAAAGCTAAAGGATTGCTTGAAATATACACCCATAATGTTAGAGATTATACTCCTTACAAGCAAGCACAGGTAGATGATTATCAATTTGGTGGTGGGGCAGGTATGGTAATGATGGCAGAACCATTGGCGCTTGCTATTGAAAAACTACAAAGTGAACGTATTTATACTGAAATTATATTTATGACTCCTGACGGAAAACTTTTTGACCAAAAAGCGGCTAATGACCTATCTTTAAAGGAAAATGTAATGATAATTTGCGGACATTATAAAGGTATTGATGAACGAATAAGAGAAAAATATATTACAAAAGAAATTTCAATAGGTAATTATGTGCTAAGTGGTGGCGAATTAGCGGCGGCAGTAGTTGTAGATGCTGTTGGCAGGCTCATTCCCGGTGTGCTTAATGATGAAACGTCAGCACTTTTTGATTCTTTTCAAGATGGTTTACTGGCGCCACCTGTTTACACTCGCCCCGCAGACTGGCGTGGCAACAAAGTTCCGGAACAATTAATGTGTGGCGACCCTAAAATAATTGACGAATGGAGATACCAAAAATCACTTGAACGTACTAAAGAAAGGAGACCCGAATTATTATCAGATGATTTTTGATGATTTTATATTAAAAATTAGTATCTTCATCTATACTTAATGTAATATTAATACTACGGCAATATAAAATGATTTTTAATAAATTAGTTTTACATAAAATTAAAAAGCTAATTTATGAGAACATTTTTATTTATTCTGCTCCTTACAATTACGTATTGTAATGCAAAAGCCCAACTGCCGCCAATGCCACCAAGACCGGCTGTTATCAGTTCTTTCGCACCTTTTTATCATGGAGTAGCTTCAGGCGACCCACTGGCAGACCGTGTAATTATTTGGACAAGGGTTACACCTACCGTTTTCGGACCAATTAGTGTTAATTGGCAAATGGCTACCGATACATTATTTACACATGTAGTAAATTCAGGCACTGTAACAACCGATTCATCAGTGGATTATACCGTTAAAGTTGATGTTACAGGCTTAAACCAAAATACATGGTATTATTATCGTTTCAAATCGGGTTCCAGCTATTCAATTGCGGGCAGAACAAGAACATTACCTACCGGTAATGCAGATAGTTTAAGGTTTGCAGTATTTTCATGTTCCGATTTCCAAACCGGCTATTTTAATGCTTATCACGACATTGCACATCGCAATGATATAGACGCAATTATGCACCTTGGCGATTGGTATTATGAATATCTTGCCGGTGGCAGCGATGCAGGAACAGACACAAGCAGATTTCACCCTTTAACAAGAGATGCTTATCTATTAGCAGACTATCGCTTATGGCAATCACAATATAGGCTCGACCATGATTTAATGGAAATGATGCAACAATACCCAATGATTTCAATTTGGGACGACCATGAATCTGCAAATAATTCTTGGAACAGTGGTGCCCAAAATCATAACTCATCAACACAAGGCAATTGGTTTACAAGAAAACATGCAGCCCAACATGCTTATTTTGAATGGATGCCTATTAGGGCAGTAGCTACAGGTAATGACTCTATTATACATAGAAATTTTAAATGGGGTAATTTAATGAATTTAATAATGTTAGATACTCGCTTAGAAGGTAGAGATTCTTCTTTAGGCTCTTTAATACCTACAAGTAATGCTTATATGAATAACACAAGCCGCAAAATGATTGGTCCGGTTCAATTAACTTGGTTAGAAAATCAATTAAGCGACACATCGGTAAAATGGAGAATAATAGGCAATCAGGTAATGATAGCACCGCTTACTATGAATATATTAGTAACTAATGAAGTGTTAAACGGAGACCAATGGGACGGCTATCCGGCAGAAAGAAAACGTGTATATGATTATATTGCACAAAACAATATTAAAGATGTTGTGTTTTTATCAGGAGATATTCATAGTTCTTGGGCAAATGACCTGCCTCACCCCGATTCTACTTATGTTTCATCTACCGGTGCCGGTTCTATAGCTACCGAGTTTATTGGTTCAAGTATTACATCATCGGCTAATGTACCTGCTTCCTCAGGTGCTATTATGGCTGCAGATCCATGGTTTAAATATATAGACTTTACAAAACGTGGTTATCTTTTATTTGATGTAAATAAAACCCGTGCTCAGGGCGATTATATACATGTAAGTGGTATTTCTTCAACAACCTTTACAAGTAGCGACGATGCACAATGGGTAAATTTAGACAATGAAAGACATTTACGTATTGGCACAACTCCATTAGGTCCTAATACGGGTAATCCGCCATTAGTATCATTTTATCCTTCTTATGTACAGAATATAAATAATGCAGGTATGGTTGTGTTTTCTTGCTACCCTAATCCGGCTACAAATGAAATTACACTTCAATATTACCTGAATCAAGCTGGTAAATTAAATATAGGTATTACAGACATAAACGGTAAAAGTGTTTATAATGGTAGCACAAATGAATTGGCTGTAGGCGTGAATAATGCAACTTTAAACATTTCTGATTTATCAACGGGCATTTATTTCTTAACCATTGGCAATGGTAACAATGTTTTTACTCAAAAAATAGTAAAGAGGTAAACGATTTTCCTGTAATATAAAATAGTTACAAATCCATATATTATATTCATTTGACAATTTTTTCGTGATTTGTCTAATGAATGTAATATATGGATTATGTATTTAAACCCAAATTTTGCATTAGCTTCATAAAACGCTGTAATCATTTATTTATCAATGCCTTGTGTATTGGATTTTCTACTGCAAAGCAGTGGAGATTTTGTCAAAAAAATGCCATTGATAATCAATTAGTTAAGTCGATTATGTGATTTCAACTTCAAAATCTGGGTTAAAAATGTCAATATAATATAAAAAAGGGGCTGTTTTTTGAAACAGCCCCTTTTTTATATTATATTGACATCAATTTATCTTTTCTTTTCTTCTCTATGCCCTTGTGCCGGTTGTTGGTGTTGTGGTGCCGGTTGGCTACGTTGCTGTGGTTGTTGTTGTGGCTGACGTTGCTGCGGCATAGGCTGCGGTTGTTGACGTTGTGGCGGTTCCGGCTGACGTTGCTGCTGTGGCATTGGCTGATGCTGTTGCGGCATAGGCTGCGGTTGTTGACGTTGTGGCGGTTCCGGCTGACGTTGCTGCTGTGGCATTGGTTGATGTTGTTGCGGCATTGGTTGCGGTTGTTGACGTTGTGGAGGTTCCGGTTGACGTTGCTGCTGTGGCATTGGTTGATGCTGTTGCGGCATTGGCTGCGGTTGTTGATGTTGTTGTGGTTCCGGCTGACGTTGTTGCTGTGGCATAGGCTGATGCTGTTGCGGAGCAGGTTGTTGCTGGTAATTGTTTTGACCATTACTTGGTCTTGGATTTTCTTGATGGAAAGCAGGTACATTTGTATTCCCGTGAGCCTCCGGTCTGCCAATTGCATGGGGTGCCTGAATTACATTTGCAGGACGAGCATTTCCATTATTTTGTTGTACGTTGGGTCGATAAATATTTACACTTCTATTATTTACTTCTGTAACACCCGGACGGTTAATACTTGAAGTGCGATATACCTGAACCGGTTGGTGTGTAGTACGCTCAATAACTTCAGCTCTCGGTCCGTAATTATAATAAACATGACCACCTTCATACTCATTATAATTATTCATAAAAGAAGTTCTACGAATATAGAAAGAATTTCGTCCATATCCTTCATAGTAATCATGCCAACGCTCATGGTATAAATAGTGTGGAGATAAAAATACCCACCAATTTTCAGGACAATTATAATATCCGTTTACATCATAGTCCGGTCCTAATGGAGCCCACCCTGCATATCCATTACCATAACGCCAGCTAACCCAAGCCGGAGCCCATTGATAACCGGGAATCCAAACCCAACCATAATAGCTGTTATAAGTCCAGCGTCCGTAGTGGTAACAAGCCCATCCCCAAGGGTCGTCTGATACCCAAGTATTACCATACTCAGTCATTAACCAATGACCTCTAGAAAAATAGGGTCTGAAATTAGGGTCGGAATCTTCATAAGGAACAAATACATTTCCCCATCTTGAATCATATACCCATTGTCCGTAAGGGGCAAGATTGTCATAAAAGTTCTGATAAGAAACAGTTACATCTTGTGCATAAGTTTTGTTTACTTTACTTACTAAAAGTAAAATACCTAAAAAAGGGACACAAATCAACCAATTGAATTTCTTTTTCATTTTAATAATTTTAATTGTTTAAAAAAATCTTTACATTAAAGTGTATATCTAATATCAGACCAAAATAAACTAATGCAATGTTAAGGTGCTTTTTTTATAAAATTTATATTTTTTAGCTCTCTCTATTCTACCTGAAATTATATAAAATTAGACCTATAAACTTTAGTTACCAACTTAAACATTGTTCTTTTTGTAAAATAAAAGTACCTATATTTTACTTAAAAAAGCAAACTATAGGTACACTATTTTTTATATTAAGCTAATACTTGTGCTTTTTGTAATACTTCAGCCATTGTTTTACCAATATTAGCAGGGCTATCTACTACATAGATACCACACTCACGCATTGTTTTCATTTTTGCTGCCGCTGTGTCATCTGCACCACCAATAATTGCACCCGCATGACCCATTCTACGACCCGCCGGAGCTGTTTGACCTGCAATAAAACCAACTACCGGCTTACGCATATTGTGCTTTAACCAATTTGCAGCCTCTGCTTCCATATTACCACCTATTTCACCTATCATTATTATACCGTCGGTTTCAGGGTCGTTCATTAGTAATTCAACTGCTTCTTTAGTAGTAGTACCAATAATTGGGTCGCCACCAATACCTATTGCAGTAGAAATACCCATACCGGCTTTTACAGTTTGGTCTGCAGCTTCGTAAGTTAATGTTCCTGATTTTGAAACAATACCAATTCTTCCCGGAACAAATACAAACCCGGGCATAATACCCACTTTAGCTTCACCGGCAGTAATTACACCCGGGCAATTAGGTCCTATTAATCTGCAATTTCTACCTTTTATATATTCACGAGCTTTTACCATGTCTTGTACAGGTATGCCTTCGGTAATACAAATAATCACTTTTATACCTGCATCAGCAGCTTCCATAATTGCATCAGCAGCAAAAGCCGGCGGAACAAATATGATTGATGTATCGGCTTCAGCTTGGTCAACTGCATCTTTAACTGTATTAAAAACAGGTAAATCTAAATGCGTAGTACCGCCTTTTGCCGGTGTAACACCACCTACTACATTGGTACCGTATTCTATCATTTGTGAGGCGTGGAAAGTACCTTCAGTACCTGTAAAGCCTTGTACTATTACTTTTGAATGTTTATTAACTAATACAGACATGAGCTAAGATTTTATGAAATTGACTACAAAATTAATCTAAATAGACAGAAATGCAAATTATTAAATTTATTATTTAATAACGATTATTTTTCATCTCTATTGGCTTAGGCTCTTAGTTTTATATTTTGATTATTGCAGCAGTGTATATTCCTTCGCAAAGTAATTTAAACTTGCAAAATACAAGGAAGTAAAAAACACAATAAATAGGATAGGAAAAAATTATTCTTCCAAACTCTTTTTCCTTAAAATGACTCGTTTTACATTAGCAAATAACTATAACCATTTAAGCGGATTCCTTTTTTGTAACAATATATACCTTTTTAAATTCATAAAAAAGGCAAGTATCATATAAATAATTATAGGTGAACCTAATGTTAGAAAAGATATATATATAAACCACAAACGAATACTGGATGTTGCCAATCCTAATTTTTCACCAATAGAAGAGCATACACCAAATGCTTTCCATTCAATAAAATCTTTTATGTGATTCAATATTCGCATATAAAAAAAGCTATTAAAAACTAAATACATAATAGTTTTAGACTACAAATTTAAATCATTTCAATTACAAATTCGTTAAAGTGCATCACAAAGCACAAAATAAATGTTAAAATACCTTTTTTAGCAGGTATGCTGACAAGTATCATTTGAAAATATAAAAATTGTTTTTTTTGTACCTTCATAAAAGACAGTAGTTTTGCCTTAATGAAACAAGAAAATAAATTTGGCAGTATCGTTGATAAAATTGTACAATCTGATATAATGCACGCAAAATGGCTGAATAGTCTTTCTATGATGGAAAACAGTGGGGCAAGAAAAATATCTAAATATGAGCATCCTGTACATACAAATTTAATAGAGTTAAAACATGCTGCCGAAGAAGCAAGACATGCTTATTATTTAAAAAAACAAATTGGCAAATTAAAAGGTGCGAATTGTCCCGATTATTCTTTTCCTTATTTATTAGCACCTATAGAAAGCCACCATTATCTTAATAAATTAGACGTTGAGGCTTGCCGCTATCTTATAAAAAAACTGAGTCTAGATGGCAGAGCACTTAAACATGGTGCTTATCTATTAGTTACCTATTCTATTGAAGTTCGTGCTGATATGCTGTATGGTGTGTATCAAAATGCACTTACCAAACAGGGTTCTAAAGTTAATGTGAAGTCAATTATAGCAGAAGAAGAGGGACATTTGGCAGAAATGCAAAAAATGTTGATTGCTTTTCATCCCGAATGGCAACAATTAGCAAATGATATGTGCAAGGTGGAAAACCTGCTTTTTGAAAATTGGATAAGTGCTATTGAAACCAAAGAGTTTAATAATTAATTCTTGCCTTTTTCGTAAGTATCTACTTTATCTTTTGTAACTACAGAAATTTTATGAGTTGATACTGCCGGACAAGGCCCATCACCCAAGGAATAACTGATTGTTGCTTCGCCCTCTGTTAAGCCAAAAACGACACCAGTGCTTGATATGGCTGCTGCATCGCTATTGCTACTCCAAATACCACCCGGTGTATTATTTTGTAATGTAACAGATTTGCCTAATTTAACACCCCAAGGTCCTGAAATTACACCGGCTTGTGTTTTAGGAAAAAAGGTTAGGGTTTTTTGTGTACTTGCAGCACATAAGCCGTCTTTTACAGTATATACAACTGTATCTATACCCGGTCTTAAACCTACTACTTTACCGGTACCTGTTACAGCTGCAATTTCATTTGTAGTACTCCAAATTCCACCCGGTTCCGTATTACTTAGTGTAACAGCAGTACCAATACATAAATCGGTTGCAGGTGCTTTTATTACACCGGCATAAGGTCTTCTTTTTACTTTTATTAATTTGGTTTTAAAGTCTGTACCACAAGCATTTGTCATTATGTAATATACAGTCGTATTGCCTTCGTCTATTCCGGTAAGCTCCCCATTATCAGAAATGGTTGCAATATCAGTGTTTGTACTACTCCATTTGCCCCCTTGTGCAGCATCTGTTAGCATAATGGAAGAGCCTACACACACGTTTTCCAACCCATTAATATGTTCCGCAACCGGCGTACCATTTATAGTAATTGTTTTTGTTACCTCTTCTGTACCAATTTTATATATAATTCTGGTAGTGCCTTCATTTTTGGGAGTTATTGTACCTGTATTCGCATTTATTGTTGCCACATTCGTATTACTGCTTCGCCATATACCACCTTCTTTAGTACTTGCGAAAGTAGTCGTTTTATCAAGACATACTTGAGTATTGCCTGTTATTTGTGCCGGTGCTTCGGGCTTAGGTAGTTCTGCTCCTTCCGGAATTAGTACACTTACCTTATTCCATTTATCACCTTTTACCGTTTTATCTCCGTTTACGGCAAGTAATACACCAAATAATTTTATTGAACCCGAACCTGCATCCGGAGCTAACCAAGGTATAGACTCCTCATAAATTGTGCCTTGTTCTCCCTCTCCGCTTGTTGCCGGTATTTGAGTATTGTGTTCTATGATATGAAACGACTTTACGTTTGTATTTTGGCAAAACTCCGGTAAGCCACTTGCCGCCAATGTACCGCCATTTACAGCTGCATTGGTGCCGGCACCGGCTGCAAAAACTGTGGTTAATCTAAACCCGAATTTCGGTAATGTATAAGTAGTATTATTTACTCCTTTAATTTTAATTGTATAAGTTTTACCGCCAACATAGCTATTAACAGGTTGCCCGTCTGCAAACAGTTGCATGGTTAAAGTTAAGTCTGTTGATGCCATATTGCTATGGCAACTGCAACCACCGGCGCCTTTGGCACCTGTACCGTCTGAATCTAAAAGTGCTTTACCACCTTTACTATAGCTTGATGAAATAATATATATAACACAGAAAAATAGTGGTACAAATAGTTTTTTCTTGTTCATAATATTAAATATATGCCCTACTTATTTATATAA
Organism: uncultured Bacteroidota bacterium; assembly: GCA_903929195.1. GTDB lineage: Bacteria > Bacteroidota > Bacteroidia > Chitinophagales > Chitinophagaceae > CAIYTT01. Next base: position 6,756 of record CAIYTT010000119.1, on the reverse strand, counting down.
TTTAAGTGGGCAACAAAATTAATAAAATATTGTAAAGAAAATAAAAAAATATCTACTATTTTAGAAAAAATAAGAAATACTTAATATGCTAAGTTATGAATAAAACAAATGCACTATATACTTCGTCTCTACAATCCCCTCTATGCCAAATCAATCTCTGTGTTATCTCCTATATTTAAACTTTGGCTTAGTCCGCGTACATAGGCATCGTTACCTATAATGGATGAATTGAGTACTACTTGTTGTAACTCGGCATAAGAGCCAATTATTGAATCGCGAATAATAGCAGATTCTACTTTAGTAAACTCCCCAATGGTAACATTAGGTCCAATAATTGAATGGCGAATGGTACAACCTTCTGCAATATTTACAGGCGGTATTATTACATTACCATCATAAGCAATAGGTAGTTTTTCGGGGTGTGCATCATCCATTTGCTTTAGCAGTATTGCATTGGTAGATAGTAGTGTTTCTTTTTTACCGCAATCAAACCAGTTGTTTACCCTAAATGCATGTAATTGAAGTCCGTCTTCAATCATGTGTTGCAATGCATTCGTAAAATGATATTCCCCTTTTTCATCGGCATTAGAACTTAAATGCTTATTTAAAGCGGCATACATCATTTCTGTTTCTTTAATGTAATAGATGCCTACAATAGCCATATTCGATTTTGGTATCAATGGTTTTTCAACCATTCTGCATACCATATCTTTATCATTCAATTCTGCAACACCAAAACTTCTTGGGTCATCTACTTTTCTTACCCCTATCTGCGATATGTTGCTATTCAAAACCTCTTTTACATTATAGTCGCAAACGGTGTCGCCTAACACAATCATTGCTTCATCGTTCTGCACAGCATCGCGTGTAAGCCAAATAGCATGTCCTATGCCACGCCTATCGTTTTGGGTTACAAAGGTATGTTTTATATGCGGGTATGTTTTTTCTATATATGCTTGTATCTTTTCGCCCAAATAACCTATAACAAATACAAACTCGGTAACACCGGCATCTAAAAGCTGGTCTACAATAACACCTAAAATAGTTTTGCCGGCTATTGGTATTAAAGCCTTTGGCTGTGTGTATGTAATAGGTCGTAATTTAGTGCCTGCACCGGCAACAGGGATAATCGCTTTCATATACAGAAATTGAATTGTGAAATTAGTATAAAACTACTAATTGCACCTACTTTATATAAACTTAATGTAGTTTTAACACACCTCACTTTTTCTAAATTAAAAAATAGCAACATGCATTTTTTAAAACACACATTTTTAATTTTTAGAAAGTAAATAACCATTGTTAAGACTTGAATAAAGATTTTGTTGCAGCAGCATTGGCTTCTCTATAACGCCTCTCCAATTCTATGATGGTACTGTTTATTATTTGATTTTTTGTATCTAAATCAAAATCTATAATCCTAGAATTAAACCCTCTTCTTATTAATTCCATAATTTCGGTTATCTGCTCCGGAGTATTACGTTGTTTTACTTTTGGGCTTTTATCTACAATTACCCTTTGTGCATAAAACTTGAATTGTGTTAAAGTTAATCGTTCCATCGCATTAAATTTTGTTTTTATAAAATTCAAAAGTAAACAATAACTAAGACAATATTGATATTAAATTTCAAAAGGGAATTTCAATTCTATAAAAATTACAATTGAATATCGGAATATGTAATAACGTTATTATTTAAATGCATTCAATAACACCACAAAAACACAAATGTAAAAATGTATTTTATTATATTTGCCTTAAATTTCTAATTAAAAACGAATAAGATGAAACGATTTTCAAGGATTTTAGTAGTAGGGGTTAGTTTATTATTTCCTCATTTTGTATCAGCAGACCCGGAAGCAATGTTTTGGTTAACGAAAGGAAATCAATCTGTACTTTTCCAAAAACAAAAAAATCTCTTATTCGGCAATACTGCCAATCAGTATTCAAATATTGAAATAGATACAACACAAACGTTTCAAACGATTGATGGTTTTGGGTTTACACTTACTGAAGCAAGTGCATACATGATTATGTCTATGAACATGAATACACAAAAACAAGTAATGAGCGAGTTATTTGGAAACGACCCTAACAGTATAGGCATAAGTTTTATTAGAATAAGTATTGGAGCATCAGATTTAAGTACCTCCGTTTACTCTTATGATGATATAAAGCCGGATGAAACCGATGCTCCTTTAGATAATTTTAATTTAGGTGTTGACCGTAAAGTTATGGTGCCTATGTTACAATCTATTATTAAACTTAATCCTAAAATAAAAATTCTTGCTACCCCTTGGTCTGCACCCGCTTGGATGAAAGACAACCACAGTCCAATTGGTGGTACACTTGTATCTAAATACTATGCAGCCTATGCAAATTATTTAGTAAAATATTTACAAGAAATGAAAGCTTTAGGCATACCTATCGATTTACTTTCTATACAACACGACCCGCTTTCAGGTACCAATAACCCAAGTATGTTATTGCCGGCAGACAAGGAACTCACCTTTCTTAAAAGTTATTTAGGTCCTGCAATTAAAAAGTTCGGTTTAAATACTAAAGTAATTATTTATGACCAAAATTGCGATAATACTGATTATGCTACATCTATATTAAAAGACCAAGTGGCTGGTAATTATATTGCAGGTACAGGTTTTCATTTGTATGCAGGCGACATTAAGGCATTAACAACTGTACACGAAGCGGCACCCGATAAAGGTGTTTATTTTACAGAACAAAGCACACTCTCTACGGCAGAATTTGCTAATGACCTTAAATGGCATTTTAAAAATGTATTAATTGGGGCTACTCGCAATTGGAGCAAATGTGTGCTGGAATGGAATTTAGCTGCCGATGTAAATAATGGCCCACACACGGCAGGAGGCTGCAATAATTGTAAAGGTGCATTAACCATAAATGGCTCTAGTATAAAAAGAAATGTATCTTATTACATTATTGCACATGCAGCTAAGGCTGTAACTGCCGGTAGCACAAGAATCGCATCTACTATTGTGGGTGATTTACAAAATGTAGCATTTGTGCGTCCGGATGGAAAAAAAGTATTGATTGTAGAAAATGATGGTACTACAACACAGTCTTTTAATATTAAATATGGCAGTAAATGGTGTACGGCTTCTTTAGATGCAGGTTCGGTTGGTACTTATGTTTGGTAAAATAATTTTAAACAAAATAAATTTCATTTTTTATTGTAGTGCTTCAATAATGGAAATCATATACAATTAACCTAAAATTCATATTGGGTATCTTTAAAGTCAAGTATCTTTATACTCCCTAATGGCTTTAACCCCATGTAAGCTTAAAGGCCTCACGATTCGTGGGGTCTTTTTATATTGCATTTGTTTTCATGCACCCTACATTCGCGTATTAGAGTATCTTTGAGCTTAAAGATATAATATTTTATAAACAATGATAGCTATTGATAATGTTTTAGTGAGCGATGAATTGGTAAAAGAACAATTTGTGTGCGACCTTACTAAATGTAAAGGTGCTTGTTGTGTAGAAGGCGACTGTGGCGCTCCGCTAACAGGAGCAGAGACCATTATTTTGGCAGAAATATATCCTAAAATAAAGCCCTATTTAACTCCCGATTTTATTAAGGAAATAGATGTGCAAGGAACACATACAACAGAAAAAGAACACGGATATGTAACACCTACCATCAATGGTGGTATATGCGTTTATGGTTTAATAGATGCAACAGGCAATGTAACCTGCGGAATTGAAAAAGCTTGGAAAGCAGGTATTACCGATTTCCAAAAACCGATTTCTTGTCATTTATTTCCGGTAAGAATTACAGAATACGAAACCTATGATGCCGTAAACTACGAGCCGCGTGCCGATTTATGCAGCCCTGCTTGTCAATTAGGTAAAAGATTAAAGGTACCTGTATATCAATTTTTAAAAGATTCCCTTATTCGTAAGTATGGCGAAGAATTTTATAAAGCTTTAGATGCAGCGGCAAACAACTATGAATGGCAGTACTAATACTTAAAAATTAATTTAGTCGTTAGAAATTATAAATTTTGTATTGCTAAGTGCTTGCTGTAAAGTAGATATACTTATTTCATTTTCCATATTTAGTATTGCTTGTGGTGCATCTAATTTTATTTGCAATTCTGTAATACCATCAATACTATTTAATGCTTTTTTTACGCTTTCTATGCAGCCATCACATTTCATTCCTGTAATTTTATAGGTATGTATCATTGTTTAGAATTTTAGGCTGCAAAGATATTTATTTTAAAAGTAAACGTAACTGTAAATATGATTGTCTTTTTTTTGCATGTATCTTTGCATCATGTACAATTTATCTACAGAAGTATTTTTTAGAACAGCTCGTAGTGGTGGCAGTGGTGGGCAGAATGTAAACAAAGTAGAAACAATGGCGGAAGTATGCTGGCATTTAGAGGATTCTAAACTAATAACTGAAGAAGAAAAAATACTATTGCTAAATAAACTTACCAAACGTATAAATAAAGACGGTTTGTTAACTGTAAAATGCAGCGAAACACGTTCTCAATTAGAGAACAAACAATTGGCTCTTGCAAAACTGGAAGAATTGATAGCTAAAAGTTTAGTAGTGCGTAAAAAACGAAAAGTTACCCATTTGCCAAAAGCAATAAAAGAAAAACGGCTTGATTCGAAAAAGAAAGACTCCTTTAAAAAAGAAATGCGAAGACCACCTGCTACCGATAATTAAATCATGTAGATTCGGTTTTATCTTTCATCGAAATCAATAACTACTCTTTCGGTACGTGGGTGCGATTGACAGGTAAGCACAAATCCTTTTTCTACCTCATCATGCTCTAATGAGTAATTCACTTCCATTTCTACAGTACCCTCTGTTACCTTTGCCCTACAGGTGCAGCATACACCGCCCTTGCAGGCATAAGGCAAATCGGCACCGTTTTTTAATGCAGCATCCAGAATACTTTCACCATTAAATGGAACCTCCATATCAAATGTAGTGCCATCGAGTGTTATGCTTACTTTGCTTACCGGCCCTTTATAATCGCTATTTGCAGATACCCATTGCGTATGCGTAGCTTTAGGTTGGTCGGGAGACGTAAATAATTCTAAATGAATATTTGCAGTAGGCATTCCTAAATCTGATAATTGTTGTTTTACAGAAAGAATCATTTCTTCAGGTCCGCAAATAAATGCTTCATCTATGTGTTTTATATCTACTAAGGTCTCACAAAATTCTTTGCATTTGTCTGCATTTATACGACCGCTAAATAAAGGCACATCCATATATTCCCTACTCAATATATGATAGATGCTAAATCTAAGCATGTATTTATTTTTCAATGCTTCAATTTCTTCTCTAAATATGATTGAATTACGCCCACGATTACCATATATTAATGTAAAATTACTGTTAGGTTCTGTTTGTAATACAGACTTCATAATACTCATAATAGGAGTAATACCACTACCGGCAGCAAATGCAATATATTCTTTATGACTACCATTTGTTGGTTTAGGAGTAAAATTTCCCATTGGCGGCATCACATCTATTACATCACCTACTTTTAGTGCTGTATGTGCATACGTTGAAAACTTACCATTATCTACCAATTTTATTGCTATTCTACATTCACCGTCATTAATACCCGAACAGATGGAATAAGACCTACGTACTTCAACAGCATTTATTGTAGCACGCAAAGTAAGATATTGACCGGGAGTAAACTGAAACTTAGAAACTAAATCAGCAGGTATTACAAATGATACAGATATACAATCAGCAGTTTCTTGTTGAATATCTTTTATTACTAAAGGGTAGAATTTTAAAACAGACATAAATTGAACAAAAAAGTATTTAATGCAATAGTAGCAAAAAAAATCGGCTAATTAAATAAAAGTAAGATTATACCTCTGAATAACTTATAATTATTTTGTAGTTGCATTTTGTTTTTTTATAGAATCTTTTCGCCTTCTTGCATCTGCAATGTGCTGATAAAAGGTATCAATATCTTCACTATAATTCATTTCTGAGTCATCTTTATATTCATCGTTTTTACCGGTATCATTTGCATGTTCTTTCCTATATTTTTCAAAATAATCATTAAAATTTTTCTCCACTTCTTTATTATGTTTATAATTATTCAAATTATCTCGCATACCATCTATGTTTATATATATTGCAAAAGGCAATGCAACAAGCCATATCATAACATTAAATTGAATTAACATGCTTTTTAAAGCAGGGAATCCATATTTTTTATATTTTCTATAAAAAATATAATTAAAAATAGCATTAATTACAATAAAGCCGCCTATTATTAATACCAAACTATCATATACAAAGCCCATACATAGTATTGCACCAAACGTCAAGATAATATATTGTGCCATTAGCAATATTACATAGTAGATTCTTTGTCGCATTTCAACTTTCGAAATGCCTGCCGGTGGCTTATTATTTTCCATTATCTTTTTACTTTTAAATAGCAAAACAAACTTACATAACTTTTTAAAAAACTTTAAAAACCTTCTAAATGGTATTCGTAACTAATCAGTATGCCGAGTCTTGGCTTTAGTCGTACTGTCCAGTATATACAACCTTTCAAGCAATATCGTTTTCAATGGGCTGTCCGAGATACGATGCTTATAAATACTGTACAGCTTTTGGTAAATGGATCCAAAAACTTTAGACGGTCGCTGTTTGTTCCCGTCACTTAAAGTACTTCGTGGAGGAACTCTTTTTAGATTGATATGTTGTAGCTTTC
>CAIYTT010000118.1 GCA_903929195.1 uncultured Bacteroidota bacterium | reverse complement strand
TTTCTTTGGTAAAAGAAGAAACTTTGGTATCGGTTCGGGTATTAATTATTTAATTCAACAGGGTAACACAGTATTAGATAGTTTTCATATAGAATATCAATCAACCGATTCAACAGGAAATATATTTAGACAATTACTAACATCCAATCAAGCGGTAAATGAAACAATAAAAACTACCAATATAAATATTCCTTTAGTATTTAAATACAAAACAAAATTTACCAACAGAGTAGGTTTTACTTTAGATGCAGGCTTAATGTTTAATTTGCAATTGAAAAATGTATATAAAACAAATGCTTCATTTGATTATGAAGCTATCTATACCAATCCAAGCAATTATTACGATAATTCGGTTGTACCATTGAATACGGATATTATTATTACACGAAATCAACTTTTGAAATCCGTTTCTGAATCCAGTTTACAATCTATTTTTGATAATTGGCGTAGTGTTGGCGACAATGTAGGGTTGGGAATTAAACCTTTAAATAATTCAGGAACTATAACTTATTTGTCGGGTTCGGTTGGTTTTATTATTAGACCGGCATTAAGCTTACAGATATATAGAAAATTGGCACTGAATATAGGTGGTTTTATTTTATATCAGCCATTTAAAAACAATGCAGAAAACAACTATAAACTTACTGATAAAATAGGTCAATATAGTTCTATTTTAAATAGTATATCATCTGGTTCTAGCCAGACATTAGGTTTTAATATAGGATTAAGATACTTTTTTGGAAAACTAAAAGATAAAGACAAAGACGGTATTCCCGATGCTCATGATGAATGTCCGACAGTATTTGGCATAGAAAAATTTCATGGCTGCCCCGATACGGATGGTGATGGTATAGAAGACAGATATGATTCTTGCCCAAATGTAAAAGGTTTAATCAAATTTCATGGTTGTCCGGATACAGATGGGGATGGAATTATTGATAAAAATGATTCTTGCCCTAAGATTTTCGGCTTACCTCAATTTAATGGCTGCCCTGACACAGATGGCGATGGCATACCGGATAAAGATGATGGTTGTCCGTTTTTGTTTGGACCAAAAGAAAATAACGGCTGCCCTTACCAAGCTACCAATCAGGTAATTACTGATACATTACAAGTAGTTACAAAACCTAAAAAACGCAAATCAAGTGCTATTAAACACACAAATGCGAAAAAATATCCGACACGTTATGTAATGAGAAATGGTAAAAGAGAATTAGTTCATTATAAAATTAAATACGTTACCAAACATGGTAAAAGGAAAGAAATTTTTATTGAAATTCCGGATGATGGTCCAATTACAGATACACTAAAACCAACAACAGATACATTAGTACAAAAAATAGATAATAAACATAAGGTAAAAACTAAAAAGACGGTTAATAAAAAGAAAAATAGTGAAGAAAATAATATTCAATTAGTTACAAAAGATACAACCTATAAAGAAGAGCCGGATTCAATAATTTCAAAAGAGAATATAGCAAAGTTAACAGGGCTTACTGAGAATTTAGTTAGATTTGAACCAAATAAAGCGGTTATATTGAAGTCTTCGTATATAATATTAGATAAAGATATTGAAATACTAAATAATATACCAAGTGCAGTTTTCTCAATTGATGGATTTGCTGATAATTCCGGCAAGCCGGCTGCGAATAAACGACTTTCAAGAGCCAGGGCTGAGTCAGTTAAAAAGTATTTAATTTTAAAAGGTATTGAACCTCAACGTTTGTTTACCAAAGGTCATGGTAGTGCACATCCTATCGCATCGAATAAAACGCCACAGGGTAGGGCTAAAAACAGACGTGTAGTTCTTAGATTAATGTTTAATTTAGATATAGAATAGGAAATTCTATTGATAAGTGTGCTGATAATAGAAAATATTATTATCAAAGCTGATTCCTTAGTTATGAAACATATCCTATAATATGTCTTTCGTATATAGTTTGGGATAAGAAAAACCCTTATCTTGATTCAAGCTACTTATTATATACAACCCTAAAAAAACTTAGAAAGTTTCTTCAAGCAGGTATTTATTTTTTACTTCACCATTGTTTCCTATCACCATATCTTTCACAGAGCCAAAACCAATAGCATCTTTCATTACATTGGGTTCAAATAATTCGCAAGCTTTTCTTACACTGTTTTTACCATATTTATCTTTTATATTATACACTGTTTTTCTTAATATATCATGTTTCATACGGTTATTAAATAAGCTGTATTGCATTACTTTATTGCTCACAAAACTACCAATTACTACACCCATACTCTGTAATTTGATACCGAATAGTTTAATGCTATACGATTTTTCACATTCTTGTATTTTTTCTTTTATATACTTACGCAATTCTAACCCATCTTGCACAGGTTCTGCAAACCGTATTTTAGTTTCCCAGCCTGTTCTGTCTAAATTGCGGATATAAAATGACACTTCTTTACAAAATAGCTCATTCTTAACCATTCGCTGTTCTAATCTTGTACAAAGCGATATAAGTAAAGATTCTAAGCTTTGGCAGTTTTCACGTTGCTGCCTGCTTACTGTTCGCATAGCACTCATGCTACGTGTGGCATTACTATATAAATCTACTTCTTTAAAATTAAGCCTGTTGTGCCAATAATCACCATTAATGCCACCAAATACTTTTCGCAATAAAGCAGGTGAACTATAACGCATTTCAAGCGGTGTGCGAATGCCTGTAAGTAATAACCGCTTTTCATTATTCTTAGCTATGCCGGGTAAGTCGGTTAATTTTAAAGACCCTAAATAAGTATCAATATTATTTTGTGTTATGTGTATTAATCCATCAGGCTTTTGCAATTCAGTGCCTAATTTTGCCAAAAATGAATTGGCTGCAATCCCAATAGAACAAGTAAGGTAATCGTATTTGGCTTTTATATCCGCTTTTATTTGTTTAGCTAAGCCTTCAATATCTTTATATACCCATTTATAACTGCTTAAGTTCATTGCCGCTTCATCTATACTTTTCACTAATACATCATCGCAATAAGCAGTTAGTATAGCCATAATATCCACATGTACTTGCCTATACCATGCAGGGTGTGTTACAATCGGTATTATTTGGGGGCATAACACTCTACATTCATTTAATCGCATACCTGTTTTTACACCCATTTTTTTTTGCTTCAATAGAGGGTGCTATAACAGCCGCATAAGGACTATCATAAGTAACTACCCCTACTGGTTTACCTCTTAATTCTCTATACCGCTGTTGTTCGCAACCGGCAAAAAAACTGTTCATGTCAATATACATGACAATAGAGTCGCTTTTTATGGTAGTTTGATGCCATTTATTCTTCATGTCGGCACTAAGATACAAAATATTGTCAAATTTATTAGAAATAATTTTCTAATCATATCGTTTTTGTCTATTAATTTGGAATTTTATTTGCATTGTAGATAAGTAAATATATATTAGCTTCTATTAAAGTCAATTATTCTCACTGGCAAAAATCAAAGAAACATGCTAATTGGGCATTGCCCGTATAGCATTACTTCTTTGCCAATACCAGGGCTGAATCAATGAAATACAACAACCTAAAAATATCCTATTTGCTAAATAGCTTTTTTAATTAGCGAGTTGTTTGAGTTATTTAGCAAGCCCTGATTATTGCATATATACTTAGGTGAAAATAAGAATTATATAGTATCTTGTGCATCCTGAATAAAATCGTAAAAAATATTTTATGGAAAAAAAAGAAAGAAAGCCGGTATATTATAGTAAATATTTACAATTAAATAAAATACTTGAAGCTCAAGAACCTGAAAGTGTAAAAGAAGGTATTGTTGCCAACGATGAAATGTTATTTATTATAATTCACCAAACTTATGAATTATGGTTTAAGCAAATATTACATGAGTTAGAAATTGTAAGAGCTATATTTAAACAAGAAAATATTTATGATAATGGCCCTGATTTATATAATAGCGTACATCGTTTGAAACGAGTAATAAAAATACTTGAAGTTGCTGTTATGCAAATGGGTGTTTTGGAAACGATGACACCACTAGATTTTTTAGATTTTAGAGATTTACTTAGACCGGCATCCGGCTTTCAAAGTATTCAATTTAAAATGATAGAGGCAACTTTAGGCTTGAACTACGAGAATCGATATGGTAAAAGTTATTATTTGTCTCAGCTTGCACCCGAAGATTTAGATAGAGTTAAGAATTCAGAAAAAGAAATATCTTTATTGGTACTTATAAATCAATGGTTAGAAAGAATGCCCTTTGCTAAAAACAATGATTATTGGCAACAAGATGCAACTGATTTTTTCTGGAATAAATATCGTAATGCCTATTCTGATAGCCTTAGTGAGGTAGAAATGAAAAATCTTGAAGTTTTTGATGCCATTTTTATGCCGCGAAGTAGTGAAAGTGTAAGCAAAAGAGCATTAAGCGGAGATGCAAGTCGTAGTGCATTATTTATTATGCTTTATAGAGACCATCCCTTATTACAATTACCTTACGAATTATTGAATTCATTGTTGGCAATAGACGAAGCAATGGCTATGTGGAGATATAGACATATTCATTTAGTGCAACGTACAATAGGAAAAAGAGTAGGTACAGGTGGTAGTACAGGTGCTGATTATTTAAGTCATGCAGCAGATAGCCATTATGTATTTAAAGAAATTGCAGAGCTTACCTCTTTTTTATTACCTCGAAATTTGTTACCTGTTTTGCCGGATACTTTAGTAAGAGATTTAAGTTATCATAAGTAAGCTAAAACCAAATAACCCCCTGAAATTTATGGTTCAGGGGGTAGTTAAAAATCGGTGTTATAAAATATTATTTTACTCTTCTTGCACCTAAAGTACCTTTAGTTCTGATAGTCATATAGTCATTATATTGCTGCTCAGATAAAATTGCTTTGAATTTTTGGTCTCTTGTACTCATTAATTTTTGATTCTCTTCAACCATATCTTTTGTAGGGTTTGCATTTCTAATAGCAATAAGCTGAGTGTACATTTCAACTGATGCATCATAAGTACCTTTAAACTGCATATCATTCAGTTTAATTTGTTGTTGGTAATATTTGCAATCATTTTGTGCTAACTCTTGCGGAGTTTGTTTAATTGGCGTATGTACTTTTTGTGCGTGAGTACCATTGGGTTGTATTTGGGCGCTTTGTGCGAAAGACACCACTGTACCGAAGGCAATAATTGCGCATGTTACGATTAACTTTTTCATATTTGCTATTTTAATTGTTTTAATAATTATGCTACTAAGATAGTATATTTATTACAAAATAAATGCCAAAGTAATATTTTTTTTTTATTTTTAGCATTTCTATTTTAGTAAAACCGCTATACACACTGTTTTTATAGTTAATATTTATTTTTGTTATTTATAGTCCATTTCAATTAATGGTTAATAAAAAATAATATATTA
>CAIYTT010000117.1 GCA_903929195.1 uncultured Bacteroidota bacterium | reverse complement strand
TCGGCAAGGCTCACCATGACATTCAATCTCACCATGACAATAAGTTTTGTACTATATAGCCAAAAACATGGGCATCAAGTATATCAAGATAATCATGCAAATCATGGTTCAGACTATTCTTTTACCACTCTTCTACTCACTTTCATACCCGTTTCCGTATCACAAACCTCAACAATATAAACACCCTTACTTAAACCACTAATATCTATCATTTCTTTATTGGTTGTCATCAAGAGCCCTGTTGTCATGGTGAGCCTTGCCGAACCACGACAAGTGGGCTCACCATGACAATTGGGGCTCACTGTAACAAGCTGCCCCACAACATTATAAATCCTCACTTCACAACCCAAAGCCCCCTCAATGGTAAAATTATCTTTTGCAGGGTTGGGGTATAGTTGCAGATGTTCGCCATTGCCTAAAGTACCAAAGCCTAAAGGAAACACACTTACTATTACGGTATCGTAGGTTATTGTGCCGCACAAATCCATTTCTACTATATAGGTGGAGGTGGCTGTGGGATGTACTTTAATACGACCACCACTGTCTATTTTTGCCGGCTCGCCAAGCACATACCAGTAGCAGGGCATACCTTCGCCATTGCTATCGCAGCCTATATAGGTGCTGTCTCCCGCTGTTACCCAAGTATCCGGGCCGGCAGTGGCATGTGTTCCTGTAGCTATTACACTCACATCATCTATAATATAATAGGCATCATGACCTCTATGGAATGTATCTATTGCCGTTGTGCCTGCAATACCAAAAAAATTACCGATAGTCATAAACTTTTCGGTACCATTGGCTATAAAACTGCCCTGTATTTTCATCCAGTTCACCGTATCAGCTCTAACTGTGCTATCTACTATCTGCGGGTGGTATTCTGTTTGGTAGGTGCTGCAATGCACGGCTGTTGCAGTATCTATGGTTCCATCATCAAAGTAAGCACCTATATGGTTGGTAGCATAAGTGGACCTCGGGCTGCCTAACACAACATAAAAAGTAACACAATAAGATTGCCCTGCAACTAAGGTATGATACAATCGCCCTTGCAAGTAATCTATCATAAGCCCACCTGCCCAAGTATCATAATACATCTGCATACCCGCTAAGCCATTACCGGTGCGGGCATAATGATTAAAATAAGCAGCATGAGGCAAAGAAAAAGCACCAATACCACATGTATTATAATATTCAGGTATGCAATAAGCAAAACTATGTACACCCGAACCCGAATTCGTATCAATACCAGTCCAATAATTAGCATAGGCAATATCATCAAATTCATTTGGGCAGGTATCATGGGCTTCAAAACTTGGATTGCGTACCAAATTTATTTGGGCATAAGAGTAATTACAAAAAAATAACAAAAATACGAATATCGTTTTTTTCATAAAATATTAAAATATAAACATAGTTGAAAATAAAGATAATATAATTGTTGAAATTAAAAAAAGAATAGGAGAAAAGAAAAATAAAATTACAGGAATAAAAATCTTATATATCAATGTCCCTATTCCTATATTCTATTCTGTAAACCAAAAATAGAATAATAAAGCTATTTTTGTGCTATACATGAAATCGTTTCAAGAATTAAGAATTATTTTTTTAGGCACACCCGATTTTGCCGTTGCATCGCTTAAAGCACTTTTAGAAGCCGGTGCAACGATTATAGCAGTAATAACCGCACCAGATAAACCCGCTGGGCGTGGCATGCACTTGCATGAGTCGGCAGTGAAACAGTTTGCAATTGCAAATAATTTGTACTTATTGCAACCCGAAAAGTTGAAAGCACCCGACTTTATTAGTGAATTACATAGATTAAATGCAGATTTACAAATTGTAGTAGCTTTTAGAATGATGCCTGAAATAGTATGGAATATGCCACCAATGGGTACAATAAATGTACATGCCTCCCTATTACCTATGTATAGAGGTGCTGCACCTATAAACTGGGCTATTATTAATGGCGAAAAACAAACAGGTGTTACTACTTTCAGACTGAAACACGAGATTGACACCGGTGATATATTATTACAAGAAACCATAGATATAGTACCCGAAGACACTGCCGGAACACTACACGATAAGCTAATGAATGCAGGAGCTAAGCTATTGGTTACCACAGTAAAAGCTTGTGCTACCGATAGTTTAAAAGAAATTCCTCAAAAAGATATTCCGGTAGTTGATTTACGAATTGCACCTAAAATATTTAAAACACATTGCGAAATAAATTGGCATAAAACATGCACAGAAATTAATAATCAGATAAGGGGTTTATCGCCCTACCCTACTGCTTTTACTTTATTGGCAGGCAAACAAATAAAAGTTTTTAAGTCGCATTTCGTATTAGAAAATCATAAAAAAGAAATAGGTCTATTTGAAACAGACCACCAACATTATTTACGATTTGCAACAAATGACGGCTGGCTATATATTGATGAATTGCAACAAGAAGGGAAAAAGAAATTAGATATTGTTACTTTTTTAAGAGGTTTTAGAGCAAGTTAATTACTGTTCTGTAATAATTATCAATGCTTCATAAAATGAATCCCTTCGGGATTTTGAAAAGGAATATTTACTTTTTGCTTTGCAAGCCTGAGTAGTTACGAATTTTTCTAATTATTACTTTTTTCTTTTTTATAGACTTATTTATAAAATCAATTGCAAAATTGAATGTACATACATACATTTGTGTTGTGAAATTAGAAGAAGCAATTAAAACAAATAAATTTTTGGATAACAAGCATAAAGCTACACTAAATTTATTATATACATCATATTGGTTAAAATATCATTTCAATGCATCATTAAAAGAAATGAAACTGACTGTGGAGCAGTTTAATGTATTAAGAATATTAAACGGTAAATATCCCGAGCAGATGTGTGTAAAAGACATAGCAACAAGATTAATAGAAAAAAGCTCTAATGTACCAAGAATTATAGATAGATTATTAATAAAAAAATTAGTAAAAAGAACAAATTCTAAAGAAGATAAAAGAGAAACATTAATATGCATTACAGAAAATGGGCTGAAACTATTAACAGAGGCAAATAAAGCAATGAACCAATTGTCTGAAAACATTATTGGTATTGATGAAAATGATGCAGAAGTACTAAATATATTATTAGAAAAAGTACGTAGAATAGATTAAATATTAATAATATTTCTTTATAAAACAAACAATCATGGAAAACGTAACATGGGTATTAGATACCGCACATTCTGAATTACAATTTAAAGTAAAGCACATGATGATTAGTACTGTTACCGGTACTTTCACAAAAATTGAAGCTACTTTACACACCGAGGGCGATGAGCTAAACAGCGGTAAAGTACAATTCTCGGCCGATGCTGATTCTATCTCTACCAACAACGAACAGAGAGATGGACATCTTAAATCGCCTGAATTTTTTAATGTTGAAAACCATCCTAAAGTTACTTTCTATGAAGGTACACTTGCAAAAGTGAGCGACGACCAATACAAACTTACCGGTAATTTAAGTATGTTAGGTGTTACACACCCTGTATCTTTAGATGTAGAATATGGTGGTACAGTACTTGACCCATGGGGTAATACACGTAGCGGCTTTACGCTAAACGGCAAAGTAAACAGAAAAGATTTCGGTTTGGTTTGGAACGCTAATTTAGACCAAGGTGGTGTTGCTTTAGGCGAAGAAGTAAAAATATTAGGTAATCTTGAATTTGTAAAAGCAAAATAATATAATATTATTTTATTT
>CAIYTT010000116.1 GCA_903929195.1 uncultured Bacteroidota bacterium | reverse complement strand
TTTTGAACAGAAACATTTTACTGATTCTTCCGGCTTGGTAAAAGAGTACCCTTACCCATTAGAAACGGATTTAATGAAATTGATAGCAAATGAGTTGCATTATTTAGGAACAGACCAAAAGAAACAACAATATCTTGAAACAGAAAGGGAAGCCATGCGTGTTTATAAGCACGAATTATTTGAAATAGAATTGGAAGTAGAAGAAAACAAGAAGGCAATGGAAGAAATGGATAAAGCGTTTGAAGAAAACAAAAAAGCTTTACAAGAAAAGGATATTGCACTTAAAGAAAATAAGAAAGCTTTACAAGAAAAAGATAACATAATTGGAGAAAAAGAAAAAGCTTTACAAGACGCATTAAATAAAATTACAGAATTAGAAAAGAATAAAAATAGTTCTAAATTGTGAATTATAAAAAATTACGCAAAGGCAACAGGATACTATTTTTTAGTATATATGAATATTTTTTTCATTATAAATTTTTCAAAATAGTACTATTACCTTTACAACATGAACCATAGCCAAATTACAGAGAATATTCGTAAAAAGCAATCGTTGCTTTGTGTAGGTTTAGATACGGATATTAATAAAATTCCAAAACATTTATTAAAGGAAGCAGACCCTGTTTTTGAATTTAATAAAGCACTAATTGATGCTACGAAAGAATTTGCTGTAGCTTATAAATTAAATACTGCTTTTTATGAAGCACAAGGGATTAATGGATGGATAAGTTTAGACAAAACATTAGCATATATACCCAAAGATATTTTTACTATTGCAGATGCTAAAAGAGGCGATATAGGCAATACATCGGAACAATATGCACGTACTTTTTTTTATACATACCCTTTTGATAGTGTTACCGTTGCACCCTATATGGGCAAAGACAGTGTAAGTCCTTTTTTACAGTTTGATGGTAAATGGGCTATTGTTTTAGGCTTAACCTCTAATGTAGGTAGTGCTGATTTTCAATTATTGAATTGTGGAACAGAATTTTTATTTAATAAGGTATTGCAAAAAGTTGCATCTTGGGGTACAATAAATAATACCATGTTTGTAGTAGGGGCTACACAAAGCCAACGGTTAAAAGAAATACGACATTTATTACCCGAACATTTTTTTCTAATACCGGGTGTAGGGGCGCAAGGAGGCGATTTAGATTCCGTGTGCAGAAACACATTAAATAAGAATGCCGGAATACTAATTAATGCATCAAGAAATATTATTTACGCCGGTAATGATGCCTATTTTGCAGAAGCAGCAGCAAATGAAGCTTATAAATTACAAACGGAAATGAAACGATATTTATAACACAGTGCATGAATATAAATATAGCTAGAAAATTACTTTTTTCCTTTTGCACAAATTCCTTTAAGTTTGTACTATAAGATGTTTTGTTTGTAATTACATTGCAAAATGTACATATACCAAGAGCAACAGCAAAAATGAGTGAAAATTATATCGTATCTGCCCGTAAATACCGCCCGCAAACCTTTGATACAGTTGTGGGTCAGGGACATATCACTACAACATTAAAAAATGCTATTAAAAACCAGCATCTTGCACATGCATATTTGTTTTGCGGGCCACGAGGTGTAGGTAAAACAACTTGTGCACGTATTTTAGCAAAAACAATAAATTGCGAACACCCCACGGAAGACATGGAGGCATGTGGTGTCTGCGACCCGTGCATGGGTTTTAAAAACAATAATTCTTTTAATGTATTTGAATTAGATGCGGCTAGTAATAACTCTGTTGATGATATACGAGAACTAACCAACCAAGTAAGATTTGCACCTCAACAGGGTAAATACAAAGTATATATAATAGATGAGGTTCACATGTTGAGTGCGCAAGCTTTTAATGCGTTTCTTAAAACGTTAGAAGAACCACCACCCTATGCTATTTTTATTTTAGCTACCACCGAAAAGCATAAAATATTACCTACAATACTTAGTCGTTGCCAAATTTTTGATTTTAAACGAATAACTACACACGATATTGTAGAACATTTGCAAAGCATTGCAGGTAAAGAATCTATAATTGCAGAAGAAGCGGCATTGCATATAATAGCCCAAAAAAGCGAAGGCTGTATGCGAGATGCGCTGTCTATGCTAGACCGAATTGCCAGCTTCACAAATGGCAGAATGACTTATAGTAACACTATGGAACATTTAAATTTGCTTGATGCAGATTTTTATTTCCGTGTTACAGACAGTTTACTTTCTCAAGATGTGGCAGGCACATTATTACTATTAGACACTGCACTTGAAAAAGGTTTTGAAGGAGATGTAATTATTAGTGGCTTAGCCGAGCATTTTCGTAATTTGCTATTATGTAAAGATATAAGAATGGCAAAATTATTAGATGTACCTAATGACCATAAACCCATTTTCTTTGAAAAAGCAAATCAAATTCCACCATCATTTATTATTTCTTCTTTAAGTGTTATAAACGATAGTGAGCTGGATTATAAAAATGCTACTAACAAACGCTTACATGTAGAAATGTGCCTTATACGACTCTGTTATGTATTGCAAGCAACAAAATCGGGTAATCTGTTAGCAACGGATGACGTAAAAAAAAACTCTAATAACGTAGCATCCATACAAACATCTACCGTTCAAAATCCTGCAATTGGTGCAAATAAAATAATAAATACGCCACAAATTAATAATAGCACGATACAAGATATTGCTGCAAATAATGATACTTTAGGCACTGATATGCCTATAAAAGCAGCGGCCCCCCTTACTCCGGCACCAAGCAGTAGGCGTTTAAGCTTAAATATGCTTACAAATTTAGACACGATTGTAAATCAAACAAACACGATAAAAGTAGCTGAAAAGAAAGAGTTTACACCTGAAATTGGTATTGAAATATTTGAAAAATACAAACAAAAATTACACAACGAGGGCAAAACAATGTTATATTCTCAATTTTGCCAAATGAGAATTGAGGTATTACCACCCGATGAAGTACGCCTAATAACTACAAATGAACTTACTGAAACGTATGCCAAAGACCAACGTAGTTCTCTAATAGATTTTTATAATGATGAAACACAAATGCAAGTACGCATTACAACAATAATAATAGAAGACAAAAATGAATTAGAAACCAAAGTTACAGTATTAAGTAAAACAGAAATATTTGCAGAAATGATTAAAAAAAATCCCCAAATTCTTCGGTTAAAAGATACTTTGAATTTACAAATTGAATATTAATATTATTTACCACATATTTCTTTAATGTAGTTTGCAGCTTGAGGATTATGCATTTTATCGGCATATCTAAATTGTAAACAGGCACTATCTTTAATATTTAATTTATTGTAAATAACACCCTTGTAAATATATGCCTGAGACCAGGTAGGGTCTATATTTATTGCTGTGTTTATGTCTAATAATGCACTACGATAGTTTTTCACTTCGGCATAAGCAAATGCTCTATTTATATAACCTAGTACATGAGTTGGCATGGTTTTAATTTCCAAATCGAAATCTGCAATTGCACCTGTATAATCTTTTAATTTAAATTTACTTGACCCCCGCATACTGTAAAGCATATAAAAATCAGACCTTAGATTTATTGCCTCTGTTAAATCATCTATAGCTTGTTTATAGTTACCTTTCCCGTATTCCATTTGCCCCTTAAAATAATAGGGCATAAAAAAATCTTTCTTATTTTCTATTGTTTTTTTAAAATCTCTCACACATGCCTTTTCATCTCCTAATTGTGATTCTAAGTTTGCACGACTTAAATACGCCATTGTGAACTTTGGATTTATTTCTATTGCCCTTGAGTAATTTAAAAGTGCTGCTCTAAAATCACCCATATATTGTAATGTACCTGCCAAACCAAAATAAGCTTTATAATTATTAGTATCTGCTTTTATGGCTAATTCATATTCTTTTTGTGCATTTATAAAGTCTGCTTGCAACTGGTAATTTGTAGCCAATATAATATGCTCTTCACCACCATTCATTTTTACTTCTTTTTGTTTACATGCATTCAATATTCCTGATAAGAATAAAAACAGTACTAAACATTTTTTAATCATATTATCTAATTTTGCCTAAATTTATACTTAGAAAAACAATTTTACACTATTTTTTTGAATAAAAGGGTATATTCAAAATTATAATTAAAGTAGTATGGAAAAAATTGGGTTAAAAATTATAAGCGTTGGTATTATTCTTATTATTGCAGGTATTATTATCTATTTTTTTGGCAATAAATTACGTTTTTTAGGTAAGTTACCCGGTGATATACAAATTAAAACAGACAATTTACAAATCTATTTCCCGGTAGTTACTATGATATTGGTAAGCATTTTATTGTCTTTTATTATATGGCTTTTCAATAAATTTAAATAACACTTCTGCAAGATTAAAAATTGTACTTTTTAAATAACACTAATTTAATACTGTTAAACACGGATAATGTTTGTTTTAAAGTAGTTTTGTAACCTTATGAAAAAAATAATTTCTCTTCTTTTTTTAATTAGCTTTATCGCAATTCTACCTCTTATTTCATCTGCATGGGGTAAAAAAGGTCATTCACTTACTGCTGAAATCGCATTCTATTTTTGCGATAGTACAACAAAAGAAACCGTGCAAAAATATTTGGGCGAAATGACAATCGAACAAGCAGGTAGTTGGATGGATGAAATGCGTAGTGATAGAAAATTTGACTATATGAAGCCATGGCATTATGTAAATGTTGAAAAAGGAACAAGCTATGAAGCTAATAAAGATGAAAATATAATAAATGAACTAACTAAAGCCATAGATGCATTACAAAATAAAGAGAAAAACAAATTAAGCAAAGAAGATATTAAGAGAAACATACTTATAATATTTCATCTTTGCGGAGACCTGCATCAACCATTACATGTTGGTTATGGCGATGATAAAGGTGGTAATTCTATTGAAGTTAAATATCTTACTAAAGAATCTAATTTACATCGTGTTTGGGATTCTGAAATTATTGAAGGAGAAAAAATTACAATAAATGATTGTTTGAAACATTATACTTCTTTTGACAAAAAAATGATTGAACAATTAAAAGTAATTAATGTAGAAAATTGGATGCGCCAGCCACGTGCATTACTAGGCAATGTATATAATTTTAAAGACAATACAATTGACCAAAAATACATTGACAAAAACAAAAAAATAATTGAAGAGCAATTATTGATAGGTGGTATAAGATTAGCTGCTATATTACAAATGGCATTTAAAGCATAAAAAATAAAGATATAGAACAAAATATTTATTGCAAAGTTGCATATACTTATTTTTCTATAATCAATAACATAACAAAGAGGTATGCTTACTTTAAACGGGTATTTCAAATGCCCTTGGTATCGTTACTAATTTTTTTGGAGAATCTTGCAGAAGATGCCTAACCATTACGAACAATCGGGATAGATAGCATTCTATTGAAGGAATAATTAGTTATTCTTGCTCAATGCCTTCAATTCGTTGGTTGTTAGTTTAAGTATGCCTTATAGATGCAAAACCAACCTTAATAATCTATTAATTATCCAGCTTTATTTCAAATAATTTATTCCAGTTTTTACCTGTAATAAAAATTCTATTGTTTTTAGCATCATAGGCTATTCCATTTAGTACGTCTGGGCTATGCCTCCTGCCACTAACGGGCGGAATGCCTGCTGTTTGTCTCAAATTACTTAAATCTGCTTTACCTATTATTGCACCCGTTAGTGTATCTATTTTGTATATAAAATCTGTTTTCCATTGGTTGGCATAAATAAAACCGTTTATCTGTTCCAGTTCGTTAATTTCAGATACAGGTCCATTATCATCATGAACTTTCAATGTTTTAATTTCTGTAAATGTATTTGGGTCTATAAAATGTAACAGATTGCTACCATCGTCATAAATCAATTGCTTACCATTATTCGTCATTCCCCATGCCTCGTTGGTTGTAGTACTAAAGGTAGCCTGTTGTTTTAAAGTAGTAAGAGTGTATATAAATCCTTTTTTTTTCTCTATAAGTAAGTTGATAAATAGCATTATTTAATATTGTCAATCCTTCGCCAAAATAAGCGGCATCTAATTTTTGTGATTGCAGTACTCTACCCGATATTAAATCTACCTTACGAATATCTGATGTTCCATATTCACCTGTACTTTCATAAAGGTATCCATCATAATATTCCAGTCCCTCAGTAAATGCATTAGGGTCATGTGGGTACTCATTAATAATTTCGTAATTAATAAATTTTACGGTATTTATAACACTATTTGTTTGCAAAGGTGCATTACTACTCTTTGTTTTTGTATCGCTACAAGCAGAAATAACAATAATAAACAAGCAAAGAAATACGAGGTTAGCTAATTTTTTCTGTTGTTTCATAGCGTTTAAAGCCAATAGGGTTATGAGGCGGAAGTGGTGATTGTGTTTGCTGTTGTCCGTCAATATTTTTAAATTCCGAAATACCGGTATAACTTGAGTAAAAAGCAAATTCTATACCTTTTAAAATTATCTGGTCTATTACATCCATTGATATTTGTTCAATATCGTTTATAACAGCCATTGTTTTAAACTGAGGCTGCTCGTGGCTAAAATTATTATAATGTGGCAAAATCATAACAACAATCTGCCCTGTAATAGTAGGTGAAAACGTAATTCTAAAACCTTCTTCAAAATATTCTTTTTTATCGCCTGCCACATTTTTAAAAATAACCATCATGGGCATTTCTCCTGTTCTAAATGTAATAGAGGGTAGTTCAACACAAGTGCCATTAATATCTTCATTAAAAGCATGATTTTTATCTACATAAAACGGTTGCTTATAAGTTGAATTAGCATTAAGATAATTGGCAATTTCTTTTAAGTGTGCCAATATTTCCAAATGTTTTTTCAACCATTGCTCCCTACGGTATTCTACATTTTTTAAACCTATGGCATACTTATTTGCTGCATTAAGTATTTCGGAATTCATATTATATAAGAAGATTTTTATGTGAATTAAAAATAAACTGCTATAAAAATACTAACAAAACTTCAAACAAGGCTATTCACTTTGTACAGAATTTGAATTCTTATCTTTTTATTATAAAATAGATAAACTTACAGTATAAATCTACATTCTTTGAATAGTTATTCTTGAACAAAAATAAAAGTTGAGTATTTACTTTTAACTTTACACTATCCAATGTCAAAACGCGGTTACATTTCTCGCTACATGCTGATAGTTAAAAAACTAAAAGCGAAACCTTATTCTACTTATTTAGAGTTGCAGAGCTATATTGATAAACAGTTTGAGTATTACCAAATGCAGGATGAAACCCTGAATATCGGTTTTTCTCAACGGACTTTGCAAAGGGATATTCGTGAAATACACGACTTTTTTGGTATAAACATAGAATTTTCAAAACGTAATAAAGGGTATTTTATCAATCAAACAGAAAGTGAAAATAAGAATTTCCAACGAATGATGGAAGCGTTCGACTTATTTAATTCATTGAGTCTTACCCAAGAACTAAGCCCATTTATACATTTTGAAAAACGAAGACCGCAAGGAACGGAAAATTTTTACGAACTAATTCATGCAATAAAAAATAGGTTTGAAATTCGTTTCGACTATCACAAATTCTGGGAAGAGGTGGGAAGTGAAAGGTCGGTATCGCCTTATGCATTGAAGGAATTTAAAAACAGATGGTATATTGTAGGTTGCAATAATAAGGATGGCAGTCTTAAATGCTATGGTTTAGATAGGCTTAACAACCTTGAAATAACCAATAAGAAATTTGAAACACCCAAAGATTTTAATATAGAAGAATATTACCGCTACTGTTTTGGCATTATTGCACCCGATAAGGGTATGCCCGAAGAACTAATTTTGTCGTTTAATGCTTTTCAAGGTAAGTACATTAAAACATTACCACTACACGAAACCCAAGAAATAGTAATTGACAACGAAAAAGAACTGCAAATAAAATTGAAATTACATATTACATTCGACCTTATTATGGAGTTACTCTCCCTTGGCGATAATGTGAAGGTTTTAGCACCACACACGTTAGTTGATGAGATAAAAATAGCCCACCAAAAGGCATTTTTGTTATATACTTAAATACCTATCGGCATACACTTCGGGTATAATAAAAGGCTATTAAAATAAATTCCTTTAATTTTGGCACATGCAATCATTTACAGTTTCAGGGCAATTAATTGATATTAATGCTAAACGAACCTATCCTGCCGAAATAAAAATAGAAAATGGAATCATAAAATCCATTCTTGAATTAGCAACAGCACCCAACCAATATATTCTACCCGGTTTTATTGATGCACATATACATATTGAAAGTTCGATGCTTGTGCCTACCTCTTTTGCAAGGGTAGCGGTTGCACATGGCACAGTAGCCACAGTGAGCGACCCACATGAAATAGCAAATGTAAATGGGCTGCAAGGGGTGGAATACATGCTTGAAAACAGTAAAAAAACACCCTTTAAATTCTTTTTTGGTGCCCCGTCTTGTGTTCCTGCTACATTTTTTGAAACCGCAGGGGCTGTGCTGGACTCTAAAGATGTAGAAACATTGTTGCAAAATCCGGATATATGGTATCTGTCTGAAATGATGAATTACCCGGGTGTTCTTTATGATGATAAAGAAGTAATGCTGAAAATAGAAGCGGCAAAAAAGGTAGGCAAGCCCGTTGATGGGCATGCACCGGGTCTTACAGGTGCAGATGTAATAAAGTATGCCAATGCCGGCATAACTACCGACCACGAATGCTTTACACTAAACGAGGCTCTTATAAAAATAGAAGCCGGTATGCATATACTTATACGGGAAGGCAGTGCAGCTAAAAATTATGATGCACTTGCCGCCTTAATACAAACGCACCCCGATAAAGTTATGTTTTGCAGCGACGACAAACACCCCGACGAATTAGTATGCGGTCATATAAATGAATTAGTAAAACGCTCGCTACAGGCAGGGTATAATTTATATAATGTGTTGCAAATAGCCTCTATCAACCCGGTATTACACTATAAACTACCTGTAGGTTTATTACAAATTGGCGACCCTGCCGATTTTATTGTAATAGATAGTTTAGATGAGTTCACAATTTTGCAAACCTATATTTCGGGTATGTTGGTAGCACAAAAAGGGGAAACTTTATTGCCTTTTATTGCCGTTGAACCCATTAATAATTTTAATACGAATAAAAAAGTAAAAAATGAATTTGAAATAAAAGCAGATACCATAAACCCGATAATAAATATTATTGAGGCTATAGAAGGTCAGCTTATTACAAATAAACTACAAGTGCCGGCAAAAGTAGAAAACGGACTGATTGTAAGCGATACAGAAAGAGATATACTTAAAATAACGGTTGTAAACAGATATGCAGAAAATATTGCACCTGCTGTTGGGTTTATTAAAAATTTCGGTTTAAAACAAGGGGCAATAGCTTCTACAGTTGGTCACGATTGCCATAATATAATAAGTATAGGTGTCGATGATGAATCTATTTGTGCCGCAGTAAATGCATTAATAGACAGTAAAGGGGGTATTTCGGTAGCGGCAAATAAAGATTCCGTAAATTGTATGCCACTTGAAGTTGCCGGCCTTATGAGCATTGGTGAAGCAAATAGTGTAGCAGCGGCTTATACATTAATAGATAAAAAAGCGAAGGAATTAGGTACTACCTTAAAGGCTCCTTTTATGACCCTGTCTTTTATGGCTTTATTAGTAATACCGGCACTAAAACTAAGCGACAAAGGGCTTTTTGACGGCAATAAATTTGAGTTTTGCAGTTTAAGAGAATGAGTTTTATTCACACTTCCCGATTACCTGTGTAAAATCCGGAAGAACGGGGAATTTAATGTCATGGTAAGCCCCGCCAAACCATGACCCGCTTAATAGAGCTACTATTTAAACTTATCTTGCACATATAAATTATTATAAACAAACAGACTAATACAATTGTCAATGACAGCTCATGGTGAGTAAC
>CAIYTT010000115.1 GCA_903929195.1 uncultured Bacteroidota bacterium | reverse complement strand
TTTTTCTGTTTTTTAAAAAAAATTATGTGATAATGTGATTGTTACTTTCTATTTAAGACTGATATTTTTAGGTGTAAATCAACTACATTTGTAATTATAAAATAGCAATAATGAGTACATATTCTTTTCAGGAACATTTTGATGAAAAATTAGATAAAGACCAAACAATTGAACCTAAAGACTGGATGCCGGAAAATTATAGAAAAACCCTTATCAGGCAAATATCCCAACATGCACATAGCGAGATTATAGGCATGTTGCCGGAAGGTAACTGGATAAGCAGAGCACCAACGTTACGCCGCAAAGCCGTATTGCTTGCCAAAGTGCAAGACGAAGCCGGACATGGTTTGTATTTATACTGTGCAGCTGAAACATTAGGTATATCAAGAGATGAAATGTATGAGCAATTACATAGCGGGAAAGCTAAATATTCCTCTATATTTAACTATCCTACACTTACATGGGCTGATATTGGTGCTATTGGCTGGCTTGTTGATGGTGCAGCTATTATGAATCAAGTACCACTTTGCCGTACCTCTTACGGGCCCTATGCAAGGGCAATGGTTAGAGTATGTAAAGAAGAAAGTTTTCATCAAAGGCAAGGTTTTGAAATTATGCTTACACTTGCAAACGGTACTGATATACAGAAGAAAATGGCACAAGATGCATTAAATAGATGGTGGTGGCCGTCTTTAATGATGTTTGGACCTAATGATGCCGATAGCCCACATACAGAACAAAGTAAAAAATGGCGTATTAAAAGACTTACAAATGACGAACTGCGTCAAAAATTTATTGATGTTACCGTAGAACAAGCAAAGGTATTAGGACTATCAATACCCGATAATGACTTGAAATGGAATGAAGAACGACAACATTTTGATTTCGGGAAAATAAATTGGGATGAATTTTGGAACGTTGTTAATGGTAATGGTCCATGTAATAAGCAAAGATTAGATATGCGTAAAAATGCTTGGGAAGAAGGTAGGTGGGTTAGGGATGCCGCAATGGCTTACGCTGAAAAAAATAAAGTTAAAACCGAAAAACAAGCAGCATAAACATTTTATATAAACTAAAAAATATAAAACACATTACATGTCTCAATCTATAAATAAAAATGAATGGCCTCTTTGGGAGGTTTTTATACGCAGTAAGGCAGGGCTTGACCATAAACATGCAGGTAGTTTGCATGCTGTAGATGCAAAAATGGCAATTGAAAATGCCAGAGATGTATATACTCGCAGAATGGAGGGCGTAAGTATTTGGGTGGTAGAAAGTATAAATATTATAGCATCAGACCCCGAAGAGGCAGAGGCTCTTTACGAACCGGCTGCTGATAAAGTTTACAGACACCCTACTTTTTATAATTTGCCCGATGAGGTTAAATACATGTAATTCTATACCTAAAAACATATAAAAGATACCTACTTTATGTCTATTTCCACATTGAAATTAGAATACGTGCTACGCTTGGCCGATGATGCTTTAGTAATAAGTCATCGTTTGGGTGAGTGGTGTGGGCATGGTCCTATTTTAGAGCAAGATATTGCTTTAACCAATACTGCTTTAGACCATTTAGGCAGAGCCAGAAGTCTATTTCAATATGCAGCTGAACTTTTTAATAAATTACCTTTTGAATTAAAAAAAGATTATTTCGCCTCTGTATCTATTCAAAATAAGGTTAAAGAAGGAGCAAATATTGAAGAAGATGATTTAGCATTTTTAAGAGATGGTTGGGACTTTAAAAATTTACTATTATTAGAACAACCTAATACCGACTGGGCTTTTACAATAGCACGCTCCTTATTTTACGATACGTTCAATTATTTTTATTTTAAAGAAATTGTAAATTGTAACGATGAAATAATAAGCGGTATTGCAGCAAAATCGTTGAAAGAAGTTACTTATCATTTAAAATGGAGTAGTGATTGGGTTTTAAGATTAGGTGACGGCACTGACGAAAGTATATTGAGAATGCAAAATGCCCTAAATGAATTATGGAAATTTACAGGTGAATTATTTTTTGAAAACGAGATAGATACCGAATTGAAAAAACAAGGCATAGCACCGGATATTGAAAAAATAAAATTGTTATGGTCAGAACGAATTAATAGTATTTTAAAAAACACCTGTTTAAAATTACCCGATAATATTTGGATGCAAAAAGGCGGTCGTGTAGGTATGCATACAGAATACTTAGGCTATATACTTGCTGATGCACAATTTATGCAGCGTACCTACCCAAACATGCAATGGTAATTTTTTAATCTTTTATTTGCATGATTAAAATTAATAATAAAATATGGATAGCAATATCCATGTTACTTTCCATATTGCTTGTTACTTACTCATTTTCTTATGTGGTAACCACCCCTTGGCAAATATTACCCAATATAAATGGAGATGGAGCAAAAAACAATTTCACTTTTTTATATCATTCCGTATATGAAAATGGTTATTGGTTCTATGGCATGAATTACCCTTATGGAGACCACATTGTATTTACTGACGGAATACCGGTTTTGTCGGTATTTTTTGCATTAATAAATAATGTTTCTGTTGCTACTGCACTCACGTCATTATGGTGGTTATTTGGTTTAAGTTATATTGTCTCAATACTATTTCTATATTTAGTATTGATAAAATTTAAAGTTACACCAATACTTTCTGTGGTTTTTTCTATGTTAATAGGCATTTTTACACCTCAAATTTTTGGTATGCAAGGTCATTATGGTCTTGGCTTTGCACATATAATACCTATGGTTTTTTATTGGAGTGTTTGCTTCTATGAAAATCAGAAAAAACGTTATCCCTTTTATATTTTCTTAGCAGGACTAATTACGGCTTTTATACACCCCTATTTCGGAGGACTTGTATTTATCTGGACTTTATTTTATGCAATTGGCTGTTTTATAACATCAAAAGACACATTAAAATTAAAGATAAATAGGGCTTTGCCTATTCTTATTTCAGGTATAAGTATTTTACTTTTCGTTGGTATAATAATGAAGTTGACAGACCCTATAAAAGACCGACCTATTACTCCTTTCGGAATGTTAGTTTATTGCACCACAGGTAACCAGATTTTCACATCTTTAAATACGCCATTTTGGAAATATTTAAATGAAAAGAAAATATTTAATGACAGCAGCGAGGGTGGTGAAGGGAACACTTACTTAGGGTTGGTAATATTAACCGTAATTATAATTTCTTTTGTAAGAGGAATTATATTTAAGGTAAAAAAGACAGAAACTAAACTATTAGTAGGTGATAATCGGTTTTCGTCTATTTGGCTTTTTATAGCAATGGCATCCTTATTATTTGGTATGGGTGTACCTTTTGTCTGGAATTTAGATTGGATAATTGATTATCTTTTTATGTTTAAACAATTTAGAACATTAGGAAGGTTTAGTTGGATGTTTTATTACGTAATTACCGTTTATGGAGTTGTAGTAATTTCAAAATGGTATGAATATTTTATAGTGAAGAAAAATTATTTTATTGGCAATTTCATTATAGTATTATCAATAGGAATATGGGGTTGGGAAGCAAATGGCTATGTGCAAATAATAAGGCAATCTGCCGAAACAGCAGTATTAAATTATAATACTATTTTTTCTAAAACAGAACAAAACTGGACAGATTACTTGCACGAACATCATATTGACAGAAAAGATTTTCAAGCAATTTTGGCTCTACCTTACTACCATGTAGGTACCGATAAATTCTGGGTAGGTAAAGATGGTGCATTCGGATTGAGCCTTGCTATTAAAGCCGCATTACAATTAAAATTGCCAATTACAGATGTAAATTTATCCCGCTCATCTTGGGGGCAAGCTGCAAAACAATTAAAGCTTTTTGCTGGTCCTTATTCAGAAAAAACAATGCTACATGAAATAAATGCTAATATCCCCTTTTTATTAATGCAATTTGAAGAAGATTCATTAAATATGGATGAAAAATATTTACTCAAATCATCTGAATATATTGGACATTTTTCCAGATGCAATTTATATGCTTTTTATCCTTCAAGATTATTAGCAAACGATATTCTATTTAAGGACAGTATAAGTAAAATTGCGTCTTTATTAAATTTAAACACAGATACTTGTATAGGTACAAACAATAATTACTATATTAATCATTTCGATTCATTAAAATACGATTTTGCTTTTTTAGGCAGGGGTGCCCAAAAAGTTATTAGTGAGAATGAATGTAATTTGTCAATAATACCTATATCCAAATTATCAACCAAGTGCAGTTATGAATTTTCTTGCTGGATATTATTAGATTCTACAAATTACAGAAGCCCCTATTTTCTATTGGAATTACTTGACAACAATAATAATATACTAAATACAGTAACCGTATTAACTAAGGAAAGTGTCGATTCTCATAACATGTGGTTTAGAGCATTCAAATATTTTGACATAGATACCAACTGTAAAAATATTAGATGCAGACTTATGAACCATCCCAATCCTGCATATTTTGCAATAGATGAATTAATGTTAAGACCCACTGAAACATTAATAATTTCAAAATCATATAATGGCAAAATAATGGTAAATAATCATCTATTTACATCCCAAATTTAAAAATAGCACCTATGTTCGAAAATAAAAAAGAACCTTTAGCAACCCGTTCTCAATTTTTATATCGTAATTTAATAAGTCTGCTTTGGGCTACATTCATTTTGTTTATATGTCTTAGTCTTGGTATTTTGGGTTATCATTATATTGCAAATATAGAATGGGTAGATGCCATACATAATGCATCAATGATATTAAGCGGCATGGGACCTGTTGTAGAAATAAAAAATGTTTCAGGAAAATTATTTTCTTCTGCTTATGCACTTTTTAGCGGTGTTGCATTTATAACTAATATTGGCTTTTTATTGGCACCGGCAGTACACAGGTTTTTTCATATATTGCATTTAGAAGACGATGATAAATAATGAAAAATTTAATATTAATAATTTACATGCGTTTTTTGCAAATCTCAATTATAGACAAATAAATAAAAACAATATTATCTATTGTATATCTTTTCCATAGTCTTTTTGGCTCTTTTATAAATCTATATAACCATTCAAATCCATATTTTTGAACAATAGAAGGGGCTCGTTTTTTGATACCAAAATAAAACTCAAAAGATGCACCCAACAGTAATACCCAAACAGTGTTTTTATAGCCTTTTTCTTTTAAAATATTGCAAATATGTGTTCCTAAAATTTCTTGTTTTGGGTAGCTTATACCCAGAAATAAAAATCTTGAATTCGTAGCAATTATCTTATCAGCAACAATACACGCAAATTCTTTTATGTATTGAGTATCATTAATACTAAAAAAGTTTGGAACAAAACAATTAGCATAAACATAGTCTTGTTTAAAATTTAAAGCAATCGTTTCATTTGTTAAAACTAAGGTAGCAGTTATTTGTTCTTGTTTTATTTTGTTCCATAAAACAGGGAATAAATCACTACCGGGTAGCCTATGTTTTAATCGGTTTTCTTTTTTTAATATTTTACTTAGCCATACTATTGGTGCGCCATCGGGCAAAATGATAGGCGAATTTTTATAAAATTCTTTTAAGTATTTATTTTCTTTTTTATTATATTGTACAATTTGGAAGGCATTAGGAGTAATAAGTGTAGAATAACATCTATTTTGTTCAATGAATAAATCAGTAAATATTAAATCAACAATTTCATTAATAGAATCTGCTATAGTAAAATCAAAATCAAATAAGTTTGCTTTGCCTTTTGTCATTATAATTTTGTAAAATATCCTTCTAAAATACCTCTAAATCCAAATAAAATACTTTTTATGTATAGCTTCGAACGTATTATTGTAATACCACAAAGCATAATAACTGCAATATTACGAACAAAAAGAGAACAATGTTTTTTTGCAAAAATCATTGCAGATTTATTATAATAATAAAAGAATAAATGTTTTTTATTATTGGTACTAACACTGCCTTTATGATAAATAATGCTTTCCGGTGCAAGTGCTTGTTTATAACCATAATTTATTGCTGAATACTGCCAATCTTGCTCTTCAAAATAAAGAAAAAAGCGTTCGTCCATTAAACCAATAGTTTCTAATGCCGATAAACGAACTAATAAACTTGCTCCTTGCTGGAAATCGGCATTCTGATTTATAAGTATTGTTTTATCTAAACTTAGCCAATTTACATTTTTTAATATCAGCTTAGAAACACCAAAATATTTATAATATTTTACTCCACAGCATTGTATTAATTCCGGCTTATAAAAATCTAATATAACAGAACCTACAAATGCGACTCGGTCGTCCTCATTCATTTTATAAATTAGTGCGTTTAGAGCCAGATTGTCAGCAATTGCATCATTATTTAAAAGCCAAGCATAAGTAAATTCTTTATTTTGAATAATACATTTCAATAAAACATTATTTCCACCTGCAAAGCCTTTGTTGGAATCAGATAACACAAATACTACTTTTTCCTCATTGTATCTATATCCATCTGCTTCATTTGTTCTTATTAAACTATATTTTATTGAATTAGTTGAAAAAAAATCTTTTATTTCTTCAACAGAATTATCTTGCGAGTCATTATCTAATAAAAAAAGAGCTGTATCATTTAAATGCAATATGCTTTTTATGGCATTTATTGTATCAAAACTATTATTCCAATTTATTATTAATATTGCTGTTTTTACCATCATTAGCCTTTAGAAGATAATAATATTTTTTTTATGAATAATTTTATTATCCG
The DNA here is from genome assembly GCA_903929195.1 of uncultured Bacteroidota bacterium. Classification (GTDB taxonomy): domain Bacteria; phylum Bacteroidota; class Bacteroidia; order Chitinophagales; family Chitinophagaceae; genus CAIYTT01. The sequence goes on along the minus strand of CAIYTT010000115.1, from coordinate 33,559 downwards.
GTACATGTTATAAATTTTCAGTTTCCAATTGAGCATTGGCATCATAAAAAATCTAATTTTCAAACCATAATTTACTAATTTTATTTTATTTGTAAGCATACTTGCATGCCCGTATCTTATATGTGTTTCTGTTCCTACAATTGGGCAATAAGCAAAAAAAGCTTCAGCAACTGCTGCTCTAAACCAAAAATGCCAATCTTCGTAAGAAAAATAGTTTGTATCAAATAGCCCTATTCTACTAAAAATATCTTTTTTTATTAGTGGACTTGAAACGACCAAAAAATTATTTATACAAAAATTATTTATTATCCTTTTACCCTTTCCTGAAATTTTAAGATGACTATATTTATTTTTTAATTCGTCATATTTGTATAGTATTTTATCTTCATCTAATGTTTTAAAGAATAATGCATCACCATAGATAATATCAACCTCTGTGTGTTTTACTAAGTAGTCAATTTGTAATTCTATTTTTTTTTCTGCAATCAAGTCATCCGCATCAAGCAATTGTATATATTCACCCTTGCTATTACGAATGCCTGTATTTCGTGCTGAAGATAATCCTGCATTTTTTTGATATATATAATGAAACCTTTTATCGGTATCCGTAAATTCTTTAGTTACTAATGCTGTATTGTCAGTAGACCCATCATCTACTATAATACATTCCCAATTAGAATAACTGGAAGTAAGTACACTTCTTAAAGTAAAATTTAAAAAATGAGCATAATTATAGCAAGGAACAATAATGGAAATAAGCGGATAATTTTCTAATGTCATTGAGATAGACTAATAGTTAAAGTTTGTTTTTTCTTGTTTATCAAGAAAAATAATTCAAAAAAAACGATAACAGAAAGATATTCAAATAGATAATCGAAAAGCAAAAAATAGCTTATTAATACAATCATAGGTATTAAGTATTTTCCGTCTTTATAATTTTTAATAAAATAATATAAATAAAATACTAAAAATAATACGAAGCCAATAATACCATATTCACCTAATAGTTGATTTATAAAAGATATAGGTAAATCTTTTATTGAGTGATATATTGGCGGAAGACTATACACATAAGAAAATATTTGATAGTTATTTTCTTTAAATGCCGGGGCAACATAAGTAGGTACTATTTTAAATATCCTTGATTTCTTTATTACAGTATCCGGCAAGTCTGAGGTGCGAACGGCTAATTGAGAAGAATACTCACCTATACCGGCTCCATAAATAAAATTTTTAGGTGAGTGTAGTATATAATTATAGGTTTGAAATACAGCATTAGTTTTTCCGTATTTTAAAAACCAGGTTGCCCGTTTTGCGTTTACGCTATCATCTATTGTATTTGAAATTAATGAATTTTCAATCTTATGGGTTCTCTTTATATGAATAGAGTCCATAATGTAATTTAGATTATTATTTGATATTAAAACATAAAATATAACATAAAATGCTAATTGGGCAATAATTGTGATTCTTGCATTTTTTTGTTTTAGTATAATAAAACAAACAAAAAGCATTAAAATAAATATTATGTTTGCGAAATTACTTGTTGTCATACAAGCAATTATCGTTGCTACAATAGCTAATATATATTTTGAATTAAATAAATAATAGATACAGAATAAAACATTTATCATCATATTAAGATAACTGGGGCCCATCAGTAGTCCTTTTAAATAATCACCGGTTGAATTGCCGTAATCTAAATCGCTAAGTGAATAGGGGTTTATGCTATGCGATTTATACATTACTAAAATCAAATTGAATGCAGTCCAACATAAATTAATATAAAAGAAAGCATCAATTGTGTTTTCAATTGTAGTTAAGGATTTGTTTTCAATCCTATTTTTGATAATGATAAATGCACAAAAACCCATTAACCAATAAACAATACCAATAGAAAAGGAAATAATATGAGGTAGAGAAAAATCTTTATTGATAAACAAAAAATTTATAAGACCCCAAACACAAATGAAAATATAAAACAATGGAGCATTCTTAATATCTTTAAATTTTAGATTTTTACCAATCCAAATTAATCCAAAAATAATCATTAACGGTTTTGCAATTACCTTATCTATGGTAAAAAATGAAAGAAAAAATAATAAAAAAACATCAATAGATTTTAAATAGGCACGCATTATGGGTAGTTTGTATGTATTTAGTTTCTGTGTATAAAAGTATTTTCTTTATTTAATACAATAAATACAACAAAAAAATTAAATAATTATTGCAAATTTAATGAATAAAAAAATATTGAATCATTTTTATTAAAATTAAAACCAAATATTAATATTATTGGAAAAAATAAATGTAAAGCTGTATTTTTGTATTTATGAAGGGCACATTTACTAAAGATAAAATATATATTTTTTTTCTTTGTTTAATTGCTTTTGCTATACCTTTTCCATTTATTTATTCATCTATTAGTATTATTTTACTCTTAACTGTTTGGGTTTTTACTACAGACTTCAAAAAAACATTAAGACTATTTTATAATAATAAATATCTATGGTTTTGGTGTTTACTTTTCTTTCTTACAGCCGTAAGCTATTTTTATTCTTTCGATAAAACATTGTCTATAAATGATTTACAAAGAAAATTAAGTTTTTTTATATTACCTTTTATAATTGGCACAAAATTAAATGTAAATAAAAGTACATTAAATAAAATATTTTCGTGTTTTATTACAGGGCTTTTAATAATAATAATTTTTTGTTTTGTTAGTGCTACAATTCGTTGGCAACACAGTAAAGATATTGATGTATTTTTTTACCATAATCTGGTAGCCGGGCTTAATGCAAATGCTGTGTATTATGCTTTGTATATTTATTTTGCATTGGTATTATTGCTCTTATATAGTTGGGAAGGCACTATTTTCAAAAATAAATGGCTTTATACTTTTTCATTGTCTCTATTAATAATTTTCTTCATTCTGTTATCATCAAAGTCATTACTGCTATTATTTTTTATTTTAGTACTACCTATATTTTTAATCCGAACATTAAAAAAACATAAATTAGTTAGCTTAATAATTATTGTTTTAGGATTTTCAACAATATGTGGTATTTTCTTTACCAAAAACCCAATACACAAACGCTACCAAGAAATTTTAGAAAATAATGACAAAGAAAACTGGCTGCCGGAATATGCTAACGGACAGAAGCAGCATTTTAATAATCTAACCCTACGTAGATTCTTGTGGAGTACTGCACTTGAAAACATTAAAGAAAATAATTTATGGCTCTATGGTTGCGGAAACGGTAGCGTTTTAGAATTACAGAAACAAAAAATACAGAAAAAAATTGTAGAATATGGTTCAGATAATCAATTAATTAATACAAATCCACCTCTTTGGGATTATAATTTGCACAATATGTATTTGCAGATATTAATGATGTTGGGATTTCCGGGTTTATGTACTTTCTTAGTGTTATTAATTGCACCCATATTTTTTATAAAATACAAAGAAGAAAAACGAGTTTATTATTTGTATTTTATTTCTATAATTATATTCATGTTTCAAGAATCTGCTTTTCAAACACAAGCCGGAATTGTTTATTGTACCTATTTCTATATGGTTATATATAGTTATATAAAAAGCACATCCCAAAAAGAAAAGGAAGAGCAAATAAATACTAATTCCTAAAAATAAATTTTTAATTTATTGTTCTCCTAATAAAAATATACTATTGGTGGTAAAATATGGTTATCTTTTCTCAATTTTGTTTTAGTTAATACACAAAAAATATATCAACATATCTACAGATTTTTGTCGAACAGCCGATATTTAGTAAGATACATTTGTTATTAGATTAGATTAGAATGTTATTTGAGATTCAATAGAAGAGCATAAAACGAATCATTGCTATAAAAACTTATAGTTAGTATGGTTTTTAGATATATACCAACTGTAAGTCTAAAATGGAAATTCAGTATGGTTATTGAAGTCTGTTAGGGGGAAGCTGCGACCTATCAATCTAAACAGGGTCCAACAGCACTAAGGTTTCACTAAGACAACATATACTTGTTATATTATATATAATCTTATAATCATTGTGTCCTTTTTGTGGTAAAATACATTTCTATAGATTTTTTGTTTAACAAAAGCGGAGCATCTTAACCTATAGAATGTCTATAAAAAAAGTTAGTATATATTTTGGGTTAAACTTAATTAATTAAACTTTCCTACTCATTCATAGCTTCTTTTTTTCTTCTGTCGGATGCTGTTCTGTCGCTAATTTTTACAGATATTTCAAAAAGAAGAAATAAGGGTATAAAAACCAATAAACAACTAAACAAATCGGGTGGGGTAATAATTTCGGATATAATAAAAAGTATAAGTATGGATACACGTCTTTGTTTACGCAATATTTCTGGAGTAAGGATACCTATTCGTGAAAGGAAAAATACAAAAACAGGTAGTTCGAATACAATACCCATAGCTAAGGTTAAATTACTCATGGTTTCGTAATAGCTATCCATGGTTGTAATATTTTTTACTAACGGGCTTAATTTATAATTGCCGAAAAAATTTATAGTGTAAGGTATTACAATGTAATAAGAGAAAATAACACCTAAGAAAAACAAGATAGAACACCAAAAAACACCACCTTTAGCATATTTTACTTCTATAGGTTTTAGGGCAGGTTTCACAAATCGCCATAATTCCCATAGTATAAAAGGAAATGCAATAATAAAACCAAGCATTAAAGAAATTGACATGCCCATCATAAACTGACCTGCAACCGATGTATTTTGAAATTCCATATTTACTTTGCCTAAACAAAAAGCATCTATATGTAGGAACTTACCCAAGCTGCAAAAAAACTTATAGGAGATAAATTCATTGTGTGCCGGACCTAAAATTATTTTATCTACAATCCATTCTACATTAATAAAAATGATTATTGCACCTATTAGTATAGCCGCAACAGACCTAATAATATGCCAACGCAAATCTTCCACATGGTCTAAAAAATTCATTTCGCCTTGTGGATTATTGTTTCTTTTATTCAGTAAATTTTTAAAAATGCTCACACTTTATAAAAATAATATTATTAAATTAATTTATTCTATGAATTTATATTTCTAAAATGTGTACATATAAATTCTTTCTCTTTTTTTGCTGCAAATGTACTTAAAAAGCAAGGGCTTTTAAGTTTATACTTTCAAACAGATAAAATTAGGGTTTATTTGTTTTTAGCCAAGACAATATATGTGTTGGATCAAGCTCGTAATATGTACTTTTATATTCAATTACATTATTATTTATCCAATAAATTGCCGGTACACCACTTGTTTCACCTTTTAGTAAGCCTGCATCCAATAAAGTATCAAATTCAGGAGAATGTTTATATAAAATGTAGGGTAAGTTTTGTGCATGTGTCTCATCAAAAAACTGTTTTTGAAATATTTCATTCCCATTTAGTACCATAAATATAGGTATTTCGGGGTGTTCGTGTTTTATAACCTGTAATAAATACGCCGCTTTTTTACAATGTGGGCAAGTAAGGCTCATAAAAGAAACAATATGCTTTCCGGTACGTAAATCTTCAGTAGGAGCCGGTGAATATCTGTATAGCAATTCCATATTTATAGGGTTTCCACATTTTTCAGGTCCGGTTTCCGTGTAAACATGATTAAATAAAAAGGGTAGTGACAATGCAACCGATGCAATTGGGAAACAAAGCCATTCTTGATGTTTGTATGGCTTAATTGGATAGATAAAGTATAATAGTACAACCGCTGCTATCATTATAACATTTTTCCATATTGCTGCCATTGGTTTCATAGCTATCTCATTACCAAAGCAACCGCAATTACCATTATTTCCTTGTTTAATAAGCAGTATTATTAAATAGATGATGAAAATAGTAAGTACGGCAATAATTGCTTTATAAGTAAATGCTTTTAAATAGATATGGCTCAATAAAAAGAATCCTAATAAAATCTCCAGCCCTATCATTAGTCTTGCAATAATGCCCGATACCAAGATATTATTAATTCCAAGGTCTAAAAAGGTCCAATGGAAATTGTCAAAAGCATTTTGATTCGGTACAATTTTGAACCCTTGAAACTTAATGCCCGATTTAGTATAGGCGGAATAGAAAAAAACGCACGCTAAAGAAATAAGCAAAATAATGCCTAAAATGCGTTTTATATAAAAGTAAACGTTTTTTACCTGTATTTGTTCGGAGTCCATAAATTACTCCACAAAAATAAGTATTTGCGATGCTAAAACACGGAAAGAGAATTGTAAAACTTTATTAATAAAGATAACAAGTTTCTACTGTATAGATATAGTTGTTATAATATACTTTAGATTGGGTTTTGCATTGTGAGTTAGCATTGTCCTTGGTATCGGTAATATCATATTCCTGATAGGTAGTATCCGGCAGGCCCGGTGCACCGCTATATGCAAGACTGCAATGGCAAATATATTTTTTTACACAGGAACTGGTAGTCATTATTCCCAAAAAAACGAAAGCCAATAATAATACGGGGCGAAACTTCATTTAAATCAATTTAATTAGGTACAAATATAGCTATAGGAAATGAAAATTCAAAAAAATAGGTTGATATGAATTGTGAAATTGTAAATGTTTAATGGATTTTGTTTAACGTTTCAAAATAATTCTAAAAGTTGTACCCTTACCTATTTCAGATTGTTTTACGAAGATTGAACCATGATGATATTTTTCAATGATGCGTTTTGAAAGGGATAAACCTAAGCCCCAACCACGTTTTTTTGTAGTAAACCCGGGAGCAAACACCTTTTTAATTTGATACGAAGGAATACCCTTACCATTATCTTGTACATCTATAATAATTTGATGTGGTTGATTCAGAACCGTAATATCAATTGTGCCTTGCCCGGCCATTGCATCTAAAGCATTACGTATCAGGTTTTCCATAACCCAATCAAACAAAGGGCCGCTAATATTTACAGGTATCTCAGCTTCAGAAAATGATAAATTTATTTTTACTTTTTTGGGAGCTCTAAGTTGCATATAAGCAACAATATCTTGTAGCCGTAAAATTAAATTTTCGTCTTCAAGTTTTGGCGCACTCCCAACCTTACTAAATCTTTCGGCAACAAGTTTTAGTCTATCTAAATCTTTTTGCATTTCTATTACTGCATCTTTGTTTTCTTCTTTATCTCTTAAAAGTTCAAGCCATGCCTCAATAGAACTTAATGGAGTACCTAATTGGTGTGCGGTTTCTTTTGATAAACCTACCCATACCTGATTTTGTATAGACTTATGTGCAGTGGAAATGGTTATAAGTACTACAATTAAAAAAACCAATATTATAGTAAGTTGCACATAAGGAAAATACCTTAATTGTCTCAATAAAGAAGATTCGCCGTAATAGATATAATTTTTTCCTGTACCCCATTCTACAATTATAACGGGGTGTATTTTTTTATATTCTATTAATTTACTAGCTATTAAATCAGTATAATTTACAGAATATTCAGAATCTATATTTTTAAAATCAACTGTTTTACTGTCTATTGTAGTTATTATTAAAGGTATGGAAGTATTTTGTGCCAATAAATTACTTGCAAAAGCAGTTTCTTGTATATTATTAGATGTAGAAAGTGTTTTTATAGCACCTGCAAGCTGTTCTACTTTCTTTTTTTCTTCATCTGCCAGCTTGCCCGTTAGTTGGCTGGTATAAAAAAGGGATGTTGCAACTATAATTAGTGCAATAGCAACAAGATATGTTTTCCAATTTAAATATTGCCTCATTATTAATGAAATGTTTAACGAAGAAAAGGTAAAAATATTATGATTTTGTTGGAAATACTATTATTTTTGCGATGGTAAAATTTTTATACTTCATGAGCGCTCACAAACACCAACAAGAAATAGTACATACTGATTTGCACGAGAATGATTTGGATAATCCGGCAGATATTGAATTGAATAAACCTTCAAAGTCTCGCTTCTTATTCGTACTTTTCTTTTTTGGCTTTTTTATCTTTGCTTGGGCAGGTTGTTATAACTTGTACGAACATAAATTCCAAAAAAATGACGGTATTGCCGCACCCGATAATACCCTTTACGAACCCAAATATAAATAATATAGCTTATTACTGCTATGATAGAATGCCATAAAGATACAGCGGTTGTAATATTAAGCTACAACGGCACAAAATGGCATGAATTGTTTTTGCCAAAAATAGTAGAGGAAGCCTATACCGGTTATGAGGTAATACTTGCAGACAATGCATCTACCGATAACACGCTCAACTATGTGCAATCCAATTTCCCTACAGTAAAAACAATTCATATAGATGTAAATCATGGCTTTGCTAATGGTTATTATGAGGCATTAAAACAAGTAAAAGCAAAATACTATATTCTACTTAGTGCAGACTTTGAAGTTACGGAAGGTTGGTTTCCGCCTTTGCATAAAGCAATGGAACAGGATAGCCAATTAGCGGCATGTCAACCAAAAATAAGATATTGGAAAGAAAGAGAAAAATTTGAATATGCAGGTGCCGGTGGTGGTTTTATGGATAAATATGGCTACATGTTTTGCCGTGGACGAATTTTCTTTGATATTGAAAAAGATAATGGTCAATATGATGATAACATAGAAGTCTTTTGGGCGTCTGGTGGGTGTTTGGTAGTTAGAGCAGATTTATATCATAAAGTAGGTGGGCTAGATATAGAATTTTATGCCCACATGGAAGAAATAGACCTCTGCTGGCGGCTTAAAAATGCCGGTTATAAGATTGGTTATGTTGGTAATTCAATCGTTTATCATGTAGGCGGCAGTGTAATTAGTTATGGAAGCCCACAGAAACTGTATTATAATTTTAGAAATAATCTTATCTTATTATTAAAAAACGAAAAGGGTTCTAAACTCTTATGGCTATTACCTTTTAGACTTTGTTTAGATGGTATAGCCGGAATGCGTTTGCTTTTCACTTTTAAGTTTACAGAAATGTTTACCCTTATTAAAGCACATTTTCATTTCTATGCTAAAATAGGTAAATGGTTAAAACGGAGAAAAGAATGTAAACAACATATCAACAATCCTAATTTGGTTGGTATTTACAATAAAAGTATTGTTTGGGAATATTTTATAGGCAAAAAAAAGAAATTCAATCTCTTAAATTGGGGTACAAAAAACTTATAGAAATTTTTTACAGAACCATATAATATGATTTTTTTTCAAAAAAATCATATTCCCCCAATTACTCTCATTCATAATTACCGCGTTTTTATATTTTTAATTTCCGATATTAAATAAGTGAAAAAAAATTGTTTTGATTAATTTATCTATTATATTTGAAAAATAAAACTAAAATATGAAAAAATATTCACTTACTTACGGACTATTAGCAGGTATTATTGTATCTGTATTTATGATAACTTCCATGCTTTGCTACCACAAAGATATGAATTTTGAAAAATATGGATTGATAATAGGTTATGGTGGAATGCTAATGGCATTTTCTATGGTTTTTGTAGGTATAAAAAAATATAAAGCAAATATCGGAAATGGCTATATCAGTTTTGGAAAAGCTTTTATAATAGGATTATATATTACTTTAATAGCATCTACCATGTATGTAATTTCTTGGATGATAGAATACTATGTTTTCATTCCTGATTTTATGGATATATATGCAGCTAAAATGTTAGAAAATGCAAAAACATTAAAATTAAGTGCTTCCGAAATGGCTGCAAAACTAAAAGAAATAGAAAGCTATAAGGCAATGTACAAAAGCCCTGTAATGGTAGCTTTGCTTACTTATTTCGAAATAGTACCGGTAGGCTTATTAATAGCGTTAATAAGCGCATTAGTATTGAAAAAGAAAGAGAATATTACAACTTGATTGTATAGAAAGGTAGGGTAATGCCTTTTAATAAATTATCAAGTTGAAAATACCAATATCCAGCAAGTCATTATTTTTTTATACCATGGTCTTCCGGTTTCACAGGGTCGGGGGCTTGTGCCGGTTGTTCGGGAAGTTTCTTTAGTGGTGGATTTTTGGGTGTGGGCAAAGGTTCCATTTTTTGTACAGGGCCATGGTCGGGTTTTGTTTTCCTTAACATTAAATAATCTATGGAATCAGGTTGGTCTTTCTGTTCCATATTTACCCATTCATAAGGGTGGGCATCTACCGGTTGTGGCGCTATAATTTTAGGTACATCATTTTTAGGGTGTACTACTTTAGGTATAATTACTTTTTGTTGTTGTAATTTAGGTAGTTCAACTCTAAAAGTGGGTGTCGTTTTACCATCTAAAGAATTTATGCTTTGTGGCTTAGCAGATACCGGTTGTGGGGCTTTTACCAAACGTTGCGGTATGGGTTTTATGCCGTCTTCAAGCGTTGGTTTTATCTCAGCAGGTTTATACATTCTTATTTCTTTTAAATGCACCTTTGTAGATAAATTATTAGAGGGTAATAAATGAAGCTGTTCAACCGGTTTTTTTGTCATTAATTTTATCTGTGCTGCATAAGGTCCGGGTATATATGTTTTGTCCTCATTTTCATACGTGTTTTTTATAAGTACTGTATTTTTTAATACAACAGGGTTGCCCTTAGCTCCCGACCAATAACTATAATAATTGCCACTAAATAAATATTGTGCCGGTATATATACCCACCAATCTTTAGGACAAACATAATTATCTTGTATTGCATTAGTGCCTTTTTTTATAACATAACCCGGGCTAAGTGGTGCCCAGCCGAAAGAACCGGGAATTGAACGCCACATAACCCATGCAGGACCCCAATTTGTGCCCGGAACCCAAAGCCATCCGTAATAACTGTCAAAAGTCCAACGACCATAGTGGAAACATGCCCAACCCCACATATAATCAGACACCCAAGTATTGCCAAATTCCGTCATTGCCCAATGTCCATTCGTAAAGTAGGGTCTAAAAGCACCTTCCACATCCGGAGACCACACATAGCCTAATGCTTCATCTTCTATCCATTGTCCATAGGGTGAAAGGTTTTCATAAAAATCAGCATAAGACAAATAGCTATTTTCGTATTGTGCAATTGCTCTTTGTTTCTGGAAACAGAAAAGAAAAGCTACAAACATAATTTTTATAAGAAATTGTTGTTTCTTTAAAAAATAGGGTATCAATGGTTTTGTATTTGTCATAATATTATAATTACGTTTTACAATTAAAAGCAAAGTAATTGATTTGTAAAATTAGCTTCTTTTTGTTTAAATTTTTATATTATATTTTACGAAGTATGTAGTTGCCTAACTATTGAAACACAGGCGAATTTACTTATTTAAATGACATGAATTTTCTTATAAAACTTAATATTAAAACCTATAAGTATTACATTTAATTCATTAATTTTGCACCCAATTATTAAAAACGTGAATATACAAGAATTTATTAATGAGTCGCTTAGAGAAGATGTTGGCACAGGAGATATTTCTACAATGGCATGCATACCCGCCGGTACAAACGGTAAGGCAATCTTAAAAATAAAAGAAGACGGCATAATTGCAGGTATCCAACTTGCACAAGAGATTTTTCATTTTATAGAACCGAATGCCAGATTTACGCTATTTAAAAATGATGGTGATGCAGTAAAAAATGGAGAAATAGCATTTGAAGTATATGCAACAGTGCATACAATATTAAAAGCAGAACGACTTGCATTAAATTGTATGCAACGAATGAGTGGTATTGCAACACTTACGCATAAATATGTTGAAAAAGTAAAAGAATATCCCGTAAAAATACTTGATACAAGAAAGACTACACCACTATTTCGTCAATTTGAGAAAGAAGCAGAACGGATTGGTGGCGGTTATAACCACAGAATGGGACTTTATGATATGGTGATGCTAAAAGATAATCATATTGATTTTTGCGGTGGTATAGAAAAAGCTATCATCCAAACGAATAGCTATTTAAAAGCTAAAAACTTAGATATAAAAATTGAAATAGAAACCAGAAATCTGGATGAGGTAAAAAGGGTATTGGTAATAGGACAAGTAAATAGAATAATGCTTGATAATTTTTCGCCGCAACAATTGGCAGATGCGATAAAACTAATTGCCGGTAAATTTGAAACAGAGGCATCAGGTGGTATGAATTTGGATAATATTATAGACTATGCAAAAACAGGTGTCGATTATATTTCAGTCGGGGCAACAATTCATCATGCAGTAAGTATGGATTTAAGCTTGAAAGCACAAATACTATGAGTAAAAAGCATTTGGTTTTCATAATTAATCCTAATTCAGGCATTAATAGACGTAAAGAAATAAAAAATGCGATTGACATAACGCTTGATTTATCTTTGTATAGCTATGAAATAATACATACAGAATTTGCGAAACATGGAACAGAACTGGCAAGAGAAGCAGCTAGAAATAAAGCCTATTGTGTTGTTGCGGTAGGTGGCGATGGGTCGGTAAATGACATCGTGAACGGCTTAATGGATACAGAAACATTATTGGCAATTATACCAAAAGGGTCGGGTAATGGTATGGCTCGCACTATAGGTATTCCGTTAGATACCATTGAAGCATTAAAATTAATAAATAAAGGAAAAACCGCTGAAATGGATTTGGCTTTTGCCAATAATAAAACATTTATCAGCAATGCCGGTGTAGCTTTTGATGCATTAATATCTAAAAAATTTGCCAAAAGTAAACAACGCGGCTTATTAATGTATGCATGGCTGATAACCAAACACTTGTGGCTATATAAGGAGTGGGATTGGCATATAACAATTGATGGTAAGGAATATAAAGAACATGCTTTTGTAGTAAATATTGCAAATGGACAACAGTTTGGTTATAATTTTAAAATAGCTCCCACAGCAAGTTATACCGATGGAGTATTAGATATTGTAATTATAAGAAATTTCCCAAAAATTTTGGGTGCAATTATTGCTATTCGTGGGCTTACGGGCAGTTTACTGCATAGCCCTTTTGTAAAACATTACACAGGCAAAGAAATTACAATTACGCACCCATCATTGCGATTAATGCAAACAGACGGTGATGCATTTCCTTGTGAAAATAAAATAATTTTTACTATAAAAAAAGGTGCACAAAAAGTTATTGTACCGTAATAAGTTAGTTTTGAGACATTAATATTTTATTTCTATGTGCTACTATTTCCAAAATAAGTTTAATTTTACCGTTTTTATACTCTTACATATAATATATTTACAAAGTGGCATCTTATCCAGTAGGTAATTTGGTTGCGGTTGGTGGCGCAGAAGACAAAGGCACAGATTTAGAAAAAGGTATTTTTCAAAGAGATAGAAACAATTTTTTTGAATTAGGTATTCTTAAAAATATCGTCAACTTAATTCAAGGTGATAATCCGAGAGTAGAGGTAATAACAACAGCCTCTGCTATCCCCGATGAGATAGCTCCAAATTATCAGCATGCATTTGAGAAATTAGGAATTAGTAATTTCGGGCACATGCGTATTCGTAATAGAGAAGATGTAGCAATGCAGGAATACCTTGAAAGACTGAAAACATGCAATTGTATCATGTTTTCAGGTGGCAATCAATTAAGACTTTCTTCTATATTTGGAGGTACAGAGTTTTTAGAAATTTTAAAAACTAGGTATAAAACAGAGAAATTTGTAATTGGCGGTACAAGTGCAGGAGCTATGGCTATGAGTGCTACTATGATTTATGAGGGTAATGCATCTTTGGCACACCTTAAAGGCGAAGTGAAAATTACAACAGGACTTGGACTACTTAAAAAATCTATAATAGATACGCATTTTGACAAACGCGGAAGATTTAACCGGCTTGCACAGGCTGTAGCAGCCCAGCCGGGTACAATAGGCGTAGGCCTAAGCGAGGACACAGGAGTTATAGTTAGTGAAGGCTATAAACTGAGAACGATTGGTAACGGTACAGTAATAATAATTGACGGCAGAAAAATAGATTTTAATAATATTGCAGAAGTAGGCTTCGGTGAGCCGATTTCGGTAGAAAACTTAATTGTAAATATTATGTCTAATGGCGATACTTATGATTTGGAAAACAGAGTATTTCATGGTGCACCCATTACACAATCGGCAGAAGATTAGATTCTGTTGCAGAATAATTAATCAATATTAATATGCAACTCACCGTATGTAGTATTTAACATTTTGTAATTTGCTATGATTTTAGTTACAGGCGCGAGTGGTTTTTTAGGTCAGCATCTTGTTAGGTATTTATCTCAGCAAGGTAAGTTAGTACGTGCATTATACTATAATCATCCCCCACAAGAAAACCTTATAAAACTAAAAGGTGTAGAATGGAAGCAATGTAACCTTTTAGATGTGTTTGATATTGAAGAATGCATACTTGGCATTACCCATATATATCATTGTGCTGCTATAGTAAATTTTGCGCCTGATAAGAGAGAAGAAATGTTGCATTTTAATGTAGAAAGTACTATAAATATAATAAATGCAGCACTACAAAACAGTATAGAAAAATTTGCACATGTAAGTTCTACAGCTGCTATTGGGCGGCAAGCAGATACTACGAAGGAAGTAAGCGAAGAGGAGTCTTGGGGGGAGAGTACGTTTAATTCTGCTTACGGTATAAGTAAATATTTGGCAGAAACAGAAGTTTGGCGAGGTATTGGCGAAGGTTTAAATGGCATAATAATAAATCCAGGTATAATATTAGGTGCCGGTAATTGGCAAGATGGTTCTGCCGCTATTATGAACATTGCCTATAAAGAATTTCCTTTTTATACAAAGGGCGTTACTTCTTGGGTTGATGTGGAAGATGTAGTGAAGATAATATATATGCTAATGGAATCAAATAGAAATACAGAACGGTATTTGGTAAGCAGTGGAAATTATTCTTTTAAAGAAGTCATTTCTTTAATGGCAAATGCATTAAATAAAAAGCAACCACACATTTATGCAAATCCATTTTTAACAGGAATTGTTTGGCGTTGGTACTTATTGCTTCGTTTCATGGGTAAAAAAGAAATTCCTATTACTAAAGAAACAAGTATTTCTGCACATTCCAATACTCATTTTAATAACCAAAAATTATTAAAAGATTTCCCTGATTTTAAGTACAAACCAATTAAACAAACTATTGAGCAAATGGCAAACGTATTTCTAACAGAAAAAAATAAAAAATAAGATTTTTTTTCTTTATTATCAAAAAACATTCGTAAGATTGCAGTAGGAAACAGTAATTGTTCCATCCTTTCAATAGTAGAAAATTGAATTCCCGGTGAATTAACCAAGTATTTCAAAAAATAAATAAATAATCATTACCTAATAATTATTAACTATTTTTAAGTATATAAAAAATATTATTCAGAAAAAAGCGAAGCATGCCTTACGACATATTGCAGTTAAATGATATGCTCATACCAGAGCTGATTGATGTTGCTAATACACTCAACATACAGGACACACGTAGAGACGATAAAACCACACTTATTTATAAAATACTGCAACAACAGGTAGAAAACAGTATGCCACCGAAGAAAAGACGTGGCAGAAAGCCTAAAGAAGATGATATTGAAGAAATAATTGTAGAAAACAAGGAGCCAAAAGCAGAAACAGTAGTAAAACCAACTGCAATTGATATTCCGGAAATACCCGCCAACGTAGTTAGTTCGCAAACTGAAAATACAAAACCTGTTCGCAATCAACCGGTAAATAAAACGGCTAAACAACCACCAATTACAAAAGCTTCGCTTAGAGCTGCAGCAGTAAACCCTGAAATACTTATTGAACAGGCGAAAAATAGTATTCCCAAAGTAGAGACTTCTATCGTTACTACCCCTGTAATTAAGGAAGATAAAATAGAAGCAATACAAAAAGAAGAAATTACTAATAAGGAATTAACCAATATTAATATTCCTATTGTACAGGAAATTAAAAAAGAAGCTTTACCTATAGTTGAAGAAATAAAACTAATTGAAACCGTACCTCAAGGGCCAAGAACAGAAACAATTATTGAAACAAAGGATACCAAAAGTAATGCTGATGAAATAGCAATACCCATTGTAGAAGCCAAAGAAACAAATATATCTACTAACAATAGGCCGCCCAATCAACAAAGAGAAATAAATCAAAATTTTACAAGAATACGGGAATCTGAAAGAAGACCTATCAACAATAGAGAAAATAGACCCAATCCAACTAATCAGCCGCTACGCAAAGAGCCGAATAGTGAACCGACTCCCAAAAATAATATTCTTAACGAAAATGATGCGACAGGAGCTTTAGACGAAAATGGAGAACGTAGAAGAAGACTAAGAAGACCCAAAGACGAATTGCCACGTGAAAATACATTTTCAAGAGAACTACCTGAAAAAAAGGAAAATAAGCCACCTGTAGATTGGGATACAATAAAAACAGAAAATATTAATGATACTTTAATCGGCGATGCAATAACAGAGAACATTGAAGAACCGATTAAAATAGAGGAAAATTCAGGTATTACAATGCCGTCGGCAGAAACACCCGATGTGCAACCACCACAAGCGTTAATAGACATAGAAACAGAAAAGACCGTATCTGCTGCAACACCGCCGCCACAACAATTTAATAAGCCGCAAAGACGCGAGGCCCCTGTTTTTAATTTGGAATTTGAAGGTGTAGTAGCAAGTGAAGGTGTTTTGGAAATGATGCCCGATGGCTATGGTTTTTTACGTAGTAGTGATTATAATTATCTAAGCTCGCCTGACGATATTTATGTATCGCCATCGCAAATAAAATTGTTTGGTCTTAAAACAGGCGATACTGTAAAAGGAAATGTTAGACCGCCTAAAGAAGGAGAAAAGTATTTTGCTTTACTTAAAGTAGAATCAATAAACGGGAAATTGCCGGACGAAATTAGAGACAGAGTTCCCTTTGATTATCTAACTCCGTTATTCCCTTTCGAGAAACTTAACTTAACCACTACCGGAAGCAATTACAGCACAAGGATAATGGATTTGTTTACACCAATTGGTAAAGGACAAAGAGGCTTAATAGTAGCACAACCCAAAACCGGTAAAACCATGTTGCTAAAAGAGGTTGCCAATGCAATAGCTCGCAACCACCCGGAATGCTACTTAATGATTGTATTGGTAGATGAACGCCCTGAAGAGGTAACTGACATGCAACGTAGTGTAAATGCAGAAGTTATTGCTTCTACATTTGATGAGCCGGCAGACAAACACGTTAAAGTGTCTACAATCGCATTACAGAAAGCAAAAAGATTGGTAGAAGTAGGGCATGATGTGGTTATATTGTTAGATAGTATTACCCGCCTAGCACGTGCTCATAATACGGTAGCACCTGCAAGTGGTAAAGTATTAAGCGGTGGTGTGGAAGCGAATGCCATGCAGAAACCCAAACAATTTTTTGGTGCTGCTCGTAAAATAGAAAACGGTGGCTCCTTAACTATTCTTGCTACAGCTTTAATAGATACCGGTTCTAAAATGGATGAGGTAATTTTTGAAGAATTTAAGGGTACCGGCAATATGGAATTGCAATTAGACCGAAAATTAGCTAATAAACGTATATTCCCGGCAATAGATATTACCTCATCTTCTACTCGCCGCGATGACTTGCTATTAGATAAAGATGTGCAAAATAAAATGTGGCTGTTACGCAACCATATATCAGATATGAATACCGATGAGGCAATGAATTTCCTGCTTAAACAAATGAAAGGAACAAGAAGCAACGAAGAGTTTTTGGCAACAATGAATAAATAGTTTTTAGAAAAAAGTACATATATATAAGGGCAATATTAACGTATTGCCTTTTTTATTAAATTGCACTTGTTTAGATGAAGGGAAGAAATGAATAAATTTGAAGTTTAGGATATGAATAATTAATAAATAAATATAATCCAACATGCAAAACAGAAATAATAAAATATCAATGGTTTTTTCATTATTACCAAAATACTAATAAATAATATAAACATCGTATTTTTCTATGTCAAATCCTTCTTACAAGCCGGCACAGCCAAATAATCTATTACATGGTATGACTTTAGAACACATTCTTAATCACCTCGTTATACATTATGGGTGGGATGAAATGGGCGAACGCATAAACATACGCTGTTTTACGTTTGACCCTTCTATTAGTTCAAGCCTAAAGTTTTTGCGTAAAACACCTTGGGCACGTAAAAAAGTAGAAGATTTATATTTAGAAAGTTTAGAAACTGAAAAGTAAATACGCTCGTAAAAAAGAACTAATTTGCAGATTTAATTGATTATATAATTTATGCCATTTTGTCTTACAAATGCAATTGGCAAAATTATTGACTAAATACTGAATAATATGTTTTTCAAAAAAAAGAAGGTTATGAACGATAATGAATTAAATAAAAACAAAAACGAGAACTCTAATACCGACAACATGGCACATGAAACACCAAATGAAGACGTTTTAACAAACATGAATATCAACGAAGACAGCCAAGAAAACATGGGTGCCTTAGTAGAACCTAATGATGAAAAAGAACAAAAACTAAAGGCTGAATTAACTGAACAAAAAGAAAAATATTTACGACTGGTTGCTGAGTTTGATAATTACAAAAGAAGAACTGCAAAAGAAAATCTGGAATTAAAACTAACAGCGAATAAAGAAGTAATACAATCGCTTTTAGAAGTACTGGATGATATGGATAGAGCATCGAAACAATTAGAAACAGCTAAAGATATTAATTTAATTCGGGAAGGTGTAACATTAGTTTTTGACAAAATGCGCCGTATAATGCAACAAAAAGGGTTGCGCCGTATGGAAACAGGTAAGGAAGAATTTAACCCGGACTTACACGAAGCTATTACAGAAATTGCGGTAGCAACGGATGATTTAGCAGGTAAAATTTTTGATGTAATTGACCCGGGCTACTATCTTAATGATAAACTAATAAGATATGCAAAGGTTATTGTAGGTAAAGTAAGATTGTAAACTATTCTTTATATAATATATCAACAAACTTACCTTACACTATTTTTAATACATAATTCTTATAATTACACATGGCAAAAAGAGACTATTACGAGGTTTTGGGGCTTACAAACAGTGCAACTGCCGATGAACTGAAAAAGGCGTATCGCAAAATTGCGATGCAATATCACCCCGATAGAAACCCGGGAAATAAAGATGCAGAAGAAAAATTTAAAGAAGCAGCTGAGGCTTATGATGTGCTTAGCACACCTGAAAAACGTGCCCAATACGACAGGTTCGGACATGCCGGATTAAGTGGTAGCGGCGCTGCCGGTGGTTCGGGTGGTATGAGACCTGAAGATATATTTTCTAATTTCGGAGATATTTTCGGTGAAGAAGTATTCAGTAATTTTTTCGGAGGCTCAAGACAAGGTGGTGGCGGAGGTCGCAGACAAGGCACTCGTGGAGCAAACCTTAGAATAAAACTCAAAATGAACTTTGAGGAAATTGCCAATGGTGCTAATAAAAAAATTAAAGTAAAGAAAAATATTACCTGTACACAATGTAACGGCAACGGTGCTAAAGATAAAAGTTCTATACAAACATGTAGTACATGTGGTGGTACGGGGCAAGTAAGGCGTGTATCAAATACATTTTTGGGGCAAATGCAAACAGTGAGTTCTTGCCCGTCTTGTAACGGAGAAGGAGCTACCATAACACAAAAATGTGGCAATTGCAAAGGCGAAGGTCGTGTTTTTGGAGAGGAAACACTAAGCCTTGATTTGCCGCCAGGGGTGCAAGATGGCATGCAATTAAGTATGAACGGCCGTGGTAATGCCGGCGAACGTGGTGGCCCTCCGGGCGATTTATTACTGCAAATAGAAGAAGAAAAACATGAATTTCTTACACGCAGAGACCTTGATGTTATTTACCAATTACATTTATCTTTTCCAGATGCAGTAATGGGTATTAATACGGAAGTGCCTACTATTGACGGTAAAGCAAAAATTAAAATTCCGGCAGGCACACAGGGCGGAAAGATTTTTAGATTAAAAGGTAAAGGATTCCCTGCATTCCAATCATCGTACGAAAAGGGTGATGAATTAGTTGAAGTATTGATTTGGACACCACAAAATCTGAGTCATGAAGAAAAGGATATGATTGAGAAAATGAAAAATTCGCCAAATTTTAAACCGGGTACAGATGCCAAATATGAAAGAGACGAACGTGGTTTTTTTGATAAAATAAAAGATGCATTTGCATAAATTTCATTTTTCACTCAATAAAATTGGAGCATTTCTTCATTATTGGTAAACAATCAATGTATCTTTGTTCCAAGAATATTTTTCATTATGACCATAACACAATTAGAATATATAGTAGCTGTTGCAACCTATAAAAGTTTTGTAGTTGCTTCAGAAAAGTGTTTTGCCACACAGCCAACACTTAGTATGCAAATACAAAAGCTGGAAGACGAATTAGGTGTAAAGCTATTTGATAGACATAAACACCCTATTACTGTTACCGATATTGGAGAAATTGTAGTAAATCAAGCAAAAATAGCAATCTCAGAATGCGAACGAATAGGTGAAATTATTCAGTTGCAACAGAAAAATTTGTCGGGTTCTTTCCGCCTTGCTGTTATACCCACAGTTGCACCTAATATTTTACCGGGCTTACTTCAGAATTATGTAAAATTGTACCCTAATATTAAATTAAGGGTGCAGGAAATGGAAACCAATCAAATTATTATTGCACTACGCAATAACGAAATAGATGCTGCACTATTAAGTACGCCATTAGAACAAAACGGAATAAGAGAATATCCTTTATTTTTTGAACCGTTTGTTGCCTATTTCTCTAAGGACGAAAAAGCACTGAGCAAACGTTTGATAAAACCGGAAGATATAGATTTGGAGCGTATTTGGCTTTTAAATGAAGGACATTGTATGCGCAACCAAATTATTAATTTATGTAGCGACAATCTACAAAGATTACAAGCAGACCGCCCTTACAGATACGAGTCTAGTAATGTAGAAACATTACGCAGAATGGTAGAGAAAAATGGTGGAATGACCGTTTTACCTGAATTAGCTACTTTAGATTTCAGCGAAGACCAAATGGATAATATAAGGTATTTTGAAGAACCGGAACCTGTAAGAGAAATAAGTTTGGTTACCAACGACCTTTTTGTAAGAGAAACGGTTTTAAACAGCCTGATGGATGAGATATTGAAGTTAGTACCGGAAAAAATGAGGGTGCAAAAGAAAAACCGTAAGGTCTTACGCATCCAAAGTGCTAAATTGTAGCTAAAAAGATTCTATTAATATCAAAAGGAAGAATTTTATATTGAGGATAAAGTAACGTAAAAGTTTCTTTATCCTCAATCCATTTTACAGGGTTGTTAATTATATAGTTTAAAACTAAAAAGCTTCCTTTATTTAAAAGTTTACCACAATTAATTAGAAAATCGGTAGAAGTAACAAAATCAGGTACATCTCTACCATGAAAAACATCTATAAAAATAAGGTCATACTTTAAGCCCTTATTTTTCACAAATTCTTTTGCGTCGGCGCAAACCGGTTTAAGCTTTACTTTTTTAAAATCCTGCACACATTCTACTGCCATATTCAGCACCACTTCATCAATATCTACAAGAGTATATTCGGGGTAAAAACCCTTACTATTTAATATTTGTATTGTACTGCCAACACCGGCACCTAATATCAATACATTTTTAAGGTTAGGTAAGTGATCCTTTATGCTATCTATAAAAATAAATGCAGGTGCATAATTTAAACCATCTGAATAAAAGGCATTTTCTGTTGCCAATTGGTAATGGTTTTTGTGCAAAAACAATTCTAAATAGGCATTATAAAAGCTGGAACTTTGCCTTAATGAAACAGGCAAAAAGTAACTTAAAAGTCTTTTATGAAGTGGAACTTTAATAAAAAAAGTCGCTATTAGATTAAAAATAATTTATTAGAAAATCAATCTGCTTTATTTCGCATTTTATTTTTGCGAAATAAGGGTACTTTATTTTCATTGCCATGTAATAGACGGCTAATATTTTTATGATGTGTAAGCAGTACCAAGCAAGCTGTAGAAATTGCAAAAAGTCTATAACTCAATTCTTTTTCATTAAAAATAAAAAGAATTAATAAAGGGAACGCAATACTTGCAGTAATAGAACTTAATGATACATACCTTGTAATAAATAACATAAGCAAAAACACACCTATCAAGCTAAAAGCTACCATATATTGAATAGATAATATCATTCCAAAAAGTGTTGCAATACCCTTACCACCTCTAAAATCTGCCCAAATAGGAAAAATATGACCTACCACTGCCGCCAAACCTAAAAATACTTGTAGATTAACAAATGCTTCCCCATTAATGGTATATGCTGAAAAATAGGCTAATTTAACAGCTAAGAACCCCTTCATCATATCTATAAGCATAACCATAGAACCTGCCTTTGAACCTAAAATTCTAAATGCATTTGTAGCGCCGGCATTACCACTGCCATGCTCTCTAATATCTATACCAAAAAACCATTTACTTACCCATACCGCAGTAGGTACAGAACCAAAAAAATAGGCCAGAATGAGAAGAATTGCTATTGTCATTTTTTATTTTACTGGTTTTTTATATTGAAAAAATATAATTTAGTCCTTCAAATTGAAACAAAACTATACTTTATAAATCAAAAAACCTAATCACAAATAAAATAATTAACACTATTACCATTTTTTATTGACTTTACATAATTTATATTTAAATACCAAGAAAACACATTTTATAAAATAAATATTAATTATGAGTAAATAAACACGTTTTATTTTGTCGAAATAAATAGATAAACAAATAATTCTTCTACATATTGTATTTTTGTAAAATGAAGAATAGTTCCATAACAAATACACCAATAAAAAAAATTTCAAATAATATATTTACTGAAACTATTGATATTCTTGCAGTTGAAGAGCCACTGGAAATAAGGATTGAATATTTTGAAAACGGTCTACAAAAACATAAAAGTATATCGGTAACCATGCGCACACCAGGTAACGATTTTGAATTGGCAGTCGGTTTTTTGTTTACCGAAAACATAATATCAACTTATAACGAAATAGAAAAAATTACCTATGTGCCGGGGACAGATAAAAATGTAGTATTAATTGAATTAAATAAATATTACATGCCAAATATTAACAAATTAGAACGCAATTTTTACACAACTTCCAGTTGTGGTATCTGCGGTAAAGCATCAATAAATGCTGTAAGGGTTTTATATAAGAATAAAGATTTATTTTATTTCAATAACCCGATTGATTTTACGGCATCAGCTGTATTAATTTGCAGTTTACCGGAAATGCTACGAAAAAATCAAAATGTTTTCGAACAAACCGGTGGTTTGCATGCATGTGCTTTTTTTAACCTTGCAGGCAATTTAATAGACTTAAAAGAAGATGTAGGCAGGCATAATGCATTAGATAAGCTAATAGGCACAAAGATAATAAACAATACGCTTAATAATAATTCAGAATGCATATTATTATTAAGTGGAAGAGCTAGTTTTGAATTATTACAAAAAGCAATTATGGCAGGTATAAAAATGGTTGTTGCAGTTGGTGCCCCATCAAGCTTGGCAGTAGAACTGGCTGAAGAATTTAATATTACGCTTATTGGCTTTTTACGTGGAGAAAAATTTAATATTTACTCCGGTTCGCAAAGAATTGTAATTTAGCATCATGAAACTACGTATAAATGGTAATTCCATCAGATTGAGGCTTTCCAAAACAGAAGTAGCTGCATTTGGTGCAACTGGAATGATAACTACAGCAATAGAATTTGCTACAAATTCTTTGCAATATGTATTAAAAAAAGAAACGAATGCTGACGCTATATATGCAGATATGGCAAATAATACTATTACTGTATTTATACCTACAAGTATGGCAACAGACTGGGTAAATACGGATATTATTGGCTTAGAATATACTATGAATTTATTAAACGGAAATAAGTTACATATTTTAGTTGAAAAAGATTTTAAATGTATAGACAGTGCTTCCGGTGAAGACCAGACTGATAATTACGAAAACCCTAATAAGAATTGCTAATAAACTATTTTTAATTATTTATACAAATGGATTTACCAATAGGTAAAAAGATATATTTTGCTTCTGATTTTCACTTAGGTATTCCGGATTTGCAAACAAGTATAGCAAGGGAAAGACGTTTATGTGCTTGGCTTGATGAAATTTCTAAAGATGCGACTCAAATTTATTTGGTTGGAGATATTTTTGATACATGGTTTGAGTATCGGAATGTTGTACCTAAGGGATTTCTTAGATTCATGGGCAAAATTGCTGAATTAAGCGATAAAGGTATTTGCATTGAGGTTTTTTCGGGCAATCATGACCTGTGGATGAAAGGTTATTTTACCGATGAACTTAACATACCCGTACATCACGAACCAATATGTAGAACATTTAATGGCAGAAAGTTTTATTTAGGTCATGGCGATGGTTTAGGACCGGGAGACCATGGGTATAAATTACTGAAGAAAGTATTGCGAAATAATTTTTCGCAATGGCTTTATAGACGCGTGCATCCGGATACTGGGGTTGGTTTGGCTTCTTGGTTTAGCCGTTTAGGTCCCAAGCATGCCGACATGCCTGAAAAGCCATTTTTAGGACCGGAAAAAGAATGGTTGGTACAATTTTGTTATGAGAAATTGAAGGAAGAATATTTTGACTATTTTATTTTTGGGCATAGACATATTGCAATAGATTATCCCCTAAATGATAAAAGCCATTATATAAATCTTGGCGACTGGATAATTTATGACAGTTATGCGGTATTTGATGGAACTAATTTATCCTTAAAATATTATAAAAAACATGAATGAGATATAAAGTTTAAACTTTATATCTCATTCATGTTAATAACTTTAAATTATTTTTTCTTTGTATTGCTTGTTGGTGTATTACTTTTTGTATCGGTACTACCTTGTGGTTTATGTAAGAAAAACACACAAACTATACATAAACCTGCAATAACACTTACCGATACCCAAGTGCCTTTTTCAATTACATCGGTAGATTGTTTTACACCCATAACTGCCGTACTCATATTGCCAAAAGTACCTGTTAAACCACCACCTTTAGGGCTTTGTATTAATACAAAAAATGCCAAAACAGCACACGCTATTATTATTAATATTGTAACTAAGATTACCATAATTATCTATCCTTTAAAATTTCATCAATTTTGCGGGCAAAGTAAAGATTTTTTTCGGGATATAACAAACTTAATTTGCGATACATCTCTATTGCCTTGTCATACTTTTCTTGTTTTATATATATATTAGCCAAAGACTCGCTTGCCATGTCTTCTTCCATCGTAATTGAATTGACTGCCATGTCGAATACATTTTCAGGTATTTCATCATTCTCTTCTTGAAAAGCAGCGGCAAGTTTTTCTTTTTGCCATAAAGACCTTAATGCCTTTTTACTCTCTATTTCTTCAGCAGTAGCCTGTTCTTTCTTCTTAAAGTGCAACAGCCACTCTGCAAAACTCATTACTACCATTAAAGATTTATCTTCATCATTTTTAGTACCATCAGCAATACTATTTTGTTTATTAGTATTCTCATCTTGTACTATTTTGGGTAGTTCGTTTGTTATAGGTATGCCTTGTTGCTGAAAATAATCTGTTTTGTATAAGGGTTCTATTAAATCATTATCCTCCTCATACCCTCTCATTCGCTCTGCCTTTGCTTTTTCTTTAAAGTTATTTGTTATTACATTTGTTTGTTCTACTATCTGATTTTGTTTCGGCTGTATTTCAGGAATATTTTTTGTTTCATATACTTCTTCAATAATAGCATCTTCATAGTTGTTATTTATAAATTCTTTTTCTTGAATATATACTGTTTGTTGTGGTTTTTCCTGTATTGTCTCTTTTGTATTCTCTTTTTTTAAATTATTAAAATCGTTTATAAATGGGTCGTATTCTTCATTTTTGCTCGTAGTACTTTGTTGTCCGATTTCTAATGTTTTTTTCTTTGTTGTAAGTAATACTTCTTTTTGGTTCAAAAACTCTAGTATTATCTTAGATGCCGAATCTCCTTTTAGCGGTTTATATACGATCTCTTCATCTGTGGGTGTTGCTTCTAAAAAACTATTTAATAATACAAAATTGCCATAATAACCGTGCAATAATGCCCTAATAGATAAAGAGTAGGGCTCATTTCTATGCATTTTTAATGCAGAAATATAGCGAGAAGGTAAGAAATAAGGGTATAACTTGGTAATTTGCTCCATAGCTATGCCATCATCCTTTATTTCTGCACCGGGACTATTCAATACATCCGTTATAAATTGTATGGCTGCGTAATCTATCATATATTTTTTGCTTACCAATTTACAAAAGCCTTATTAAAAATATCATCTGCCAACTGGTTTCCAATATCTTCAATAAGCTTAGGTTCTACATTTTGTACAGATTGAGTTGCATCAAAATCTGAAAATCTCGTAAAAGTTTGTGTAAAATTAGCTTTTTCATTCAAACGGTTCTTAAAAATAATTTGCACACTAATTGTTAGCCTGTTTTTTGTAGCTACCTGCACACTTTGT
The DNA here is from genome assembly GCA_903929195.1 of uncultured Bacteroidota bacterium. GTDB lineage: Bacteria > Bacteroidota > Bacteroidia > Chitinophagales > Chitinophagaceae > CAIYTT01. The sequence goes on along the minus strand of CAIYTT010000115.1, from coordinate 7,016 downwards.
ACCCCTGTTACTGTTACTTCGTAAGTAATAATTGCACCTGTAAAATCATAATCAGCATCCTCTTTATTAACCGGAGATAAGCCTGTTTGTGATAATATGCGGCTTCTTACTTTATCTGTTAATGTAGAACTTAAACTGGGTACAACATTTCGAGATTTATTATCTAATTGGTGTATATTAATATTTTTCCCTTCTATGTTAGCTCCAGATAGACTGTATATACCACAGCTTACCTGTGTAAAACAAAATAATGTAAGTAATAAATATACAGGAGTTTTAAACCTCATAATTGCAAACAAAAATAATACAATACAAGTTATAAAATTAAATTACAAAAATTATTAACAAATAATTGTTGACCTAAATCTCTATAAAACAAAAGCAAAATCTATTGCTTTTAGATTTTGCTTTTCCTAAAAAAGCTGTTAATATTAATAATTTATCTTAATAGTGTTAAATTCCCTTTTCTATTAAACACTTTTCCACCCACAGTTACTGCCTCTACAACATATACATATACATCAAAAGGTTGTGGTTTTCCATTATATGTACCATCCCAGCCTGCATTTATATCATTCGTTTCAAACACTAAATTACCCCATCTATTGTAAATTCTTAAATAATTTAGAGAAGCAATACCTCTCTTATTTATCTTAAATATATTATTTACACCTGTACCGGGAGTAAATGCATTGGGAATATTAATTACTGCATCATCAGCAACATATATCGTTATTGAATCTGTTGTAGAACATCCCCATTCTGTACCTGCTTTTACAACATATTTCATACTTACACCGGCACTGTCAACCGGGTCTGAAATATATCTATTGTTTAAGCCATAAGAAGGAAACCATGTAAACCACGTACAATTGGTTTGCGGTTCAATTTGATAGGTTTCTCCGGGATAAATCAGTACTGAATCAGGTAGATAAATTAAAGCTTGAGGATGTATGTTAACACTCACATTTACGGTATCTCTACAACCAAAATTACTAATGCCTAAAAGTGTATAGTCAATAGAAGTAACAGCATGTACCCAAGGATTTGAAGCATGTGGGTCGCTTAAATACATACCCGGCATCCATGTATAGCTTGCCGCACCGGAGGCAATTAATTGTACAGAATCACCGGGGCAAATATTTCTGTCTGTATCAATTTGTATAAAATTACCCGGATGTACTATTATTAATGCCGAATCTTTACCGGTGCAATGTGCAGAAGTAGTAACTGCTAAAACTAATTCGGTACTGTCGCCGGCTGTAAATGCAACTGTTGCAGCACTCGGGTTATCTAAATTTGTTATTGGCGTCCAAGAATAGATATAATGTTCGTACCAACCTGGGCTTACTGTAGGCAAAATATGTATGGTATCATATTGGCATAAAGACCTATTGCCGCCAATATAAACAGTAGGATACGGCTGCACATCTATATAGATTGAATCTAAAATACCCGAACAACCCGGCACAGTTACAAATACATAATACTTAGCAGACGTATCGGGTGTTATTAGTGGTGCTAATGTAGTAGATGCAGCTATTCCGGCTGTAGGTATCCATTGATAAGCATAAGTTATATTGCCGGTTGCTATTATTTGTACTGATTGTCCAATACATATTGCTGTATCGGGTGTTATAATATCTCCCACAACATTTACAACGGAAATGCCAATAGTTTTACTTATTACACAACCATTGGCAGAACTGGCGGTAACAACGTAACTTGTAGTAGATGGCGGTGTAGCAATTGGATTTTTAATTGTGCTTGAATTAAGCCAAGTACTTGGCGACCATAAATAATGTAATGTATCCGAACCGTTTATTCTTAAGTTAACCGATTGACCGGAACAAATAGAGGTATCCGGAGTAAGTAATGTAAAATTAAAGCTATCTAAAGTTACTAATATATGTTTTATAATAGGTGGGCATGAACCAATTGTTGCTGTTAAAATATAATTGGTAGTAACCGTTGGGTTGGCAACAGGGTCGGGCGAAGTTGTGCTACTTAATCCGCTTGCAGGTGTCCAAGTATATGATAATCCGGGAGTTCCTGATGTTCTTATTGTAAAAGATGCACCATTACAGATAGTAGTATCGGGTGTAAGTATAGAATCGGATGGATTTACAACAGTAATGGTTACGCTTACGCTAGCCGGTTCGCAGCCCGAACCGGGCAAAGAAGCGGTTACCGTATAGGTTGTTGTAACAGATGGAAATGCAGTAGGGTCTTGTATATTTGGATTGTTTAAATTTACTATCGGGTTCCAAGAATAGGTTTGTGTCGCAGAGCCACTTACGCGTAAATGAACAGAATCGCCACTATTACATATTGAAGTGTCCGGCGTAATCATTCCTACACCTACCGTGCCAATAGATATTGTAACAGCACGGACAATAGGTGGGCAACCTGAATTAGGCAATGTAGCCGTCATAGTGTAGGTGGTAGTTACCAAAGGGGTAGCTGTAGGCTGTTGTACTGTGGCACTGCTCAATCCGGTTGCAGGTGTCCATAAATAACTTAGCCCTGCTGTACCGTTAACTCTTATTAATACCGATGCCGAACAAACGGAAGTATCGGGTGTAAGTATAAGTGCCGATGGGGTATCTATAACATTTAGATTCATACTGTCTATTATACCACAAACACCGTGTAGATAGGCAGTAATCGTTTTAGTGCCTGCCGGTGGTGTAGGTAAGCCGGTAATATTGAATGTGATACTTGTATCTGTAGGCGGCATAAGAACACTGTCCGGGCCGGTATAGTCAGTGCCATGTACGGCCGTTCCTCCATAAGTAATATATAATGTTTGCCCTGTTGTTGGTGCTTGCGATGCTACAACCTCAATTGTTGCAGGGTTGCAACCTTTTACAATACTATGTGGCAATGCATTTATGGTAGCACCAACAGAATCAAGATGGTCGAAATGATAGCTACTTGTTTTTAAACTATTGGCTTCTAAAAATACACCCGAATCATATTGCCAGTTTCCGGCATCTACTATCGATAATTTTAAATGATAAGTATCACAAGGGGTAACAGAATGATATGCCCTTAATTTTGTTGTATATCCGCGATAAGTAAGAGTGGCACCGCCTGTATTATCTAAATAATAAGCAGTAAAAGGAGAACCCGCCCCTAAGCTGGTGCAATTAATATGTGCACAACCACCAATTGTACCTAAGCCACCATTATTGATACTATTTATTTCAACAGGTATGGTAGTACCGGGTATAAGTGCCATATTAACAGCACCAACAATACCCGGACCGGAAATAAAAAATGCAAAAACATCTGTATATCTGCTACAAACTGCATTTCTATATTCCTCTGAGCCGAATTGATAATTAAATCCAATGGTATCACTTTTAGCTACCACATCAAATTCAAGAATACACGCATCAACTGTAGCAGTACCTGCCGGTAAAAATGGAGTCATTGCCGGGTCGCCTGCCGTACCGTCATTAAAACTTACCAAAGGTGGTTCTGCACCAGCACAAGCAGATGCATGACCTGTTGTTAAAACAATACCACCAGTCATAGCTAATAAAGTACCAGTAGAGGTAAAGGTACCATTGGCAGCACCTAAACAGGTTAAAGTAGGGGATAATATTGTTGTACCCGGACCTGCTAATGTATTAGCTAATACTGCTGCCGTTTGATTGGGATTTACTACCAACTGGCAAACACCCTTGTTAATAGTGAAAGTAAGAAGAAAAGCAACTAAAATTGTAAACTTAATAGTATAAAAAAATCTTCTCATGAAATTATATTTTATATAGAGTAAATTATTTCCGCATTTAAATAAAGTTACAAAGTAATGACTCTAATATTATTACAATGTTATCTTATTATGATTTTTTGCGTTTAAATAATAAATTTATATAATACATAAGCCTTTAGAGGACAAATAATAGTTGCTTTTTTTAAAATTGAAAATAGAATTTACAGTAAATTGCAATGTAATATGTTTATTTAGATTTTTTATTGAATAAGGTTCTGTTATTCTTATATTTCTTTTACTCAAAGATAGAATAGCAGTACAATTTGAGAATGTATTCTTTAATTCTGCTTGGTCAAGGTGAATGACTCTGGGGAAGGAATTTTATTTTCAATACGAGTTTCCTGCGGAACATACCGTACTACGAAGCTACTTTTTTTGATACAGATGTTTGGCCATATATTCTTATTATACAAACACTCTTAAAATTAAAAATCCCGTTCCAAAAATATGGAACGGGATTTTTAATTTTTTATAAGACAGAATAATACTATTCTTCTTCGTCTCTATTTTTAAATTTTTTGCTTGATTTTGGTGCAATTTCGTCTTCGTTATCTAATTTCTCTAAATCTCTATGAAACACTTCATTGCCACCACTTAAATGTTTTGGAGCACATGTACGGTGCATTGGGCAACAAAAAGATTTTTCAATACCAACTTGTATAGATTGACCAATGTTTACATTAATATGATTAGAAACACCTAAGTTATTACTGTAGTTTAATGAAGAATAACTAATACCACCTATGTTTAAAGTTAATGCGAAACCATGTGCTACATTAATACCTAAAGACGGTGTATAATTAATCATAAAACCGGTACCTACAAGCGAGTCGTTAGTTGCTGTGGCATAACCTGCATTTATTTGGCTAAAGAAGAAAAATGTTTTTCCTGCACAACAAGTATGTCTGAAAAATAAACCTACATTATTCATCTCTGAACTTAAATTAGTAGTAAGTTTTGCACCTTTATTTTGCAAAAATGTACCAGTGTAGCCACCTTGTAAACCTACAGTAAATCTGTTTGATAAATTATACCCGATACCCGGATTAAAAGATATTACAGATTGTGTATTGTTACCACCATTATTGCTGGCGTTATCAAAACCGGCATTACCGTAAACCAACCAGTTATCACATGATTTTGCACAATCCAACTGTGCAAAAGAAGCAGAAAGACTACCTGCAAATAAAATAGATAAAATAATTTTTTTCATCTTTAAAGTAAATTGTTTTTAATTTTTAAGCTTTAAAAGTAAACTAATATTTATAACTTTTATTAGCCGTTTTGTTTAGTATTAAATCAGTGCAAAGTTATTCACAATTTCTACAAATGCAAGAAGCAGAAAGATAAAATATTTTACAAAGGGAATAGCTACTTAATATTGCTTAGTAGCTACTCCCTTTAAAATTATTTATTCGTCTTCATCTCTGTTTCTTTCTTTTCTTTTTGGTTTGGGTGCTGCATCATCCTCATCATCCAATCTGTCTAATTTTCTGTGATTAATTTCATCACCCGGCTCGTGGCTTGCATGCATTTTATGTCCTGTATTGAAATTTTTGCTTATTCCAATGTTCATGGTATGTCCGAATGTAAAGTTGAATGCGTTAGTACTGTAAACAACATTCGCATTTTGAGATTTATCGGTAGCATAATTAAGACCACCAACAGAAAAATTAATACAAAGACCTTTACAAATATTAATACCTAAACCCGGATAAATACCTGTATAGATACCTGTGTGTTTGTTAGTAGCAGGGTCGCCCTCGTGTGTATGGTAACCACCTTGATACAAGAAATCTAACTGTGCATACCAGAAAAATATTTCGCCTCTGTTAAAATAATGAGAGTAACGAGCGAAAGGACCTATTCTATACAAATTATCTGTATTTTTAATGCCTGCACTGTCTTTTTTGGCTTCTTGTCCCCAACTAATGTTACCTCCTAAAGTCCAATGTTGATTAAATTGATAACCTACTCCAAAAGTAGCATCCCAATGAGTATCTTTATTTAAGTTGGAATCTCTAACTGTATTTAAGTTAAGATCTCCATAAACCAATAGACTTTTTGGTTCTTGAGCATTTGCTGCTACAATCGTACCCGCGAATAAAAAAGCGAGAATCAGTTTTTTCATACAGTGTGTATTTATTATTTTAGACTTGCAAATATAATAGGGATTTTTAGAAAACCATAACTTTCTAAAATAAAATAAAAGTTTTTTGAAAAATATCTTTTTCGCATATCTTATATTTCTACTTTAACCAAGAGCTATACATCAAGTAATTATTTGCAATTCTTTGTATTTCTCCTTCTTGTAATTCGATACTTATATCTTTAATTTTTTTTGCAGGCACACCGGCATAAATACTACCGGCAGGCACTTTGGTACCCTCCAGCACTACGGCACCGGCAGCAATAATACTATTCTCCCCTATTTCTGCATTGTCCATTATTATAGCCCCCATACCTATTAATACATTATTGGCTATTTTACAGCCATGTACTATTGCATTATGCCCTATAGATACATTATTGCCTAATTCAACAGTCGTTTTTTGATAGGTGCAATGTATGCAAGCCCCATCTTGCACATTTACTTTATTTCCCATCCTTATACTATTCACATCGCCCCTCACTACAGCATTAAACCATATACTACATTCCTCACCCATAATTACATCTCCTATAATCGTTGCATTGGGTGCTATAAAACAACTTTCCGTTATTTGTGGGTATATACCTTTTATTGGTAAAATAACTTGCATATTCTTTTTAGTGTAAAGTTACTAATACTTTGCCTGAAAGTGGAAAAGTAAGTAATGGTAGTGTTTATACTCATACATTCATTAAATAGCTAACGTTGTTCGCAATGTTCCGCAACACGGGCATCGCGAACTAATAATATAACCACCCTCTACATTAAAGTACCGTTCTTCTGGATTTTCCACAGGGAATCAGGAAGTAAGAATGAACTCCTTTTCCAAAGGCATTTACTTGACAAAGCTAAATGAAAGTAATTAAATTCTTAGCGATTTACCAATTTAGCAGTAGTAACTTGAATTCCGGATACAAACCGGGAGTTTTTCAAGAAACGAGTTTGCCACGCCCATTTGTGCCTTTGTTGGTGTTTTCACCAACAAACAACATCATAATCCAAAATAGCTAAGTTTTTTATCTTTACATTCGCTTTGTTGGTGTTTTCATAAACAAAAACTTATTATAATTAAAATGGATT
>CAIYTT010000114.1 GCA_903929195.1 uncultured Bacteroidota bacterium | reverse complement strand
TTATTTTATAAATTAAATGTTTATATATAGCTAAATACATACAAATAAAAAAAGAGAACCAATTTGATTCTCTTTTTTATTTGTACCCAAAAAGGATTATGCTATTACTTAGAAACTTTTATCCCATAGTCTATGCCTTTACTGGCAGGCAATCCGTATTCTGTTGGATGCAAGTATTTACCTTTATTTTTTTGTTCTTTGTTTACCACAGGTATTATGCGATGTGCTTGTGCAAATTTATCTTTTCTAATACCTGTTACTTGCCAGCTTACTTCTACATTAGGAATATTTGTTTTTATTTTAAATATATTTCCATGCACTTTTTCTGAAATTATAGCTTGCGCAAAAGTACCAATAGCTGTAAGCTGGTAGCGACAATCACTATTTAAAGCATCAAAATAATCAGGTAAATTTACTTCTGCATATCCGTCAGCATCAGTAACAATATTTCCATTATATATATTCATCATGTCTGGGCTTTCAACAAAGCTATGATATAAATATTTATTTTCAGGGTCTAACGGGTGGTCTATTTTAAAGGAACCACCGCCTTTTGATAATAGACCGGTAACATTAAAATTACCGTAGGTCATGTCTAAAGTCGCCATATTACTCGTACCGTTTGTAAAATGTAAAACGTTTGTAGTAGGATTATGTACTAATAGGGCAGAGTTATTATCTGTAGTAAAACCGGTAGCTAAATTTTGAGATGATGTTAATATTAAACCTCTATTACCAACCCCGGAATCGCTAATAGTAAGAAAATCATAACTATTGTCATCACCTTGAAAAGAGAACCAATTATTAGAACCTGATATAGATTTTGCTCTATAAAATAGTTTAGTATTTACAGGGTCTATATAAGAAGCTGCATTGTAAAATAATCCAATACTAGAGTCAATTAAATTGGAATTACCAACAGAATTAGGTCCTGTAAATTTTGCTAAATGGCTTGCAGAACCCGAAACAACAGGAACTAAAACAGGTGTATCTATAACACTTATTATTCTACCTTGTGTATCTGTTCTTATTATTGGTATTAGTATGTTTGAACCATATACACCCGGTGTGCCTACATTTGGCATACTTATAGTACCTGTTGTTGTAATGGTACCACCGCTTAAACCTGCACCGGCAACAACTGATGTTACACCGCTACCAGCACCACCGGCATGTGCAGAATATAATGCATAAGGTACACTAAGTAATTGTGTAGAACCTATTGATGTATAGGCAGTGCCACCCGCAGGGTCTAACTCTACTTGTAAATATTTTGCACCACTGCCCCAATTAATAGCACTAAATGTACCACTTACCACAGTACCACCGCCTACAGCTACATTATACAGCCCAAATGCATTGGTAATTGGTGTTTGGGTTTCTTGATATACGATTGTACCGGTAGAAGAACCATCGTGTATGGTTAACCTCATGCCAATTGTAATTGATACAAGTGGAGCACCTGTAGAGCTTCTTGCTACACCTTGGTAATTAAACAAATTAGGTGATTGTGCAAAAACAGAAATTCCTGAAACCAAAAACAGAAATAAACTATATATTATTTTTTTCATACAGATTTTGTGTTTAATTTTTATTTTATTTTTTGAATTTTATATGTTACTGTTTCTTGTGTAGTATCTTCTATACCATAGTTTATGGTTAGTAAATAGGTAGCATCTGGTAGCGATTCAATATTTATTTGTTCATTACTTATTGTTTGCACATTGGGTATTGTTTTAAATATAAGACTCTTTCCTTCCATGTTTTGTAACCTGTAAGTTAGTTCTCCTTTTATCGCATTGTCGAAATTGATATTTATTATAGAATTTGTAGGGTTAGGAAAAACATGAATTAGATTGTTTTTTTGTGAATTTTCAATTTTACTAGATAGCATATACGGTTGCAGCAAACCCTGTGTTACAATTAATGTACTACCTGTGTATGTACTTACTAAAGTCATTTCGCCAATAGACCAATCGAAAACTTGCCCGGATATTGTGCCGGAATATCCGCTTGCATTGATGACAGATGGTGTAATACTTTGAGCTTTTACATTATTTATATTTATAAGCAATAAAAAAATACTAGTAAAAAATAGTTTATTTTTCAATATGTATAAATTTAGAAAATGAATAATTGCAACAAAAAACTCTTTTGTCAAATGCAATTTTACAACTATTCAATTGTAAATCTATTAAGTCAATATTATGAAATTATTAATTCTAAGAAATGTATAGTTTTGTAATGAGATAGTGCAAAAAAATGAATCCCGAAGGCATATTCAGGCTGCCTTCGGGATTTTGAAAGAAATACTAAATCTGTATCGGGTATAATACAATTAACTATAGCTAGCTTGCTTTTTTTGTATAGAGTTTAATTTATCTTCCAGTTTTTTAAGGTTATGAGTACTTTCAACTATAAGATTTTCAAGATGTGCACGTAATTCTGCAGCTTTTTTGCTTGGTGTAATATTTTCTATCGATGTTTTAAAATGTTCAATATTTTCTTTCTCATCTTCAATAGCTTTTATTAAATCCTTTAATCCATCTTGTGCTTGTTTTATTATTGCTGCTTTTCTGTCTTCCTCTTGTTTTGTTAAATTAGCTTTGCGTTCTTCATCCTGTTTCTGACGCATTACTTTATATTCCTCGTCTTTCTGCTTTCTTTCATCTTCTTGTTGTTTTTTCTTTTCTTTATTTGCATCTTTTCTAGCAAAGAAGTGTTTGCGGGCGGCAATAAATTCTTCCCAAATCCTTTGTGAATGTGCCTTTGGTACTGTACCTATTTTTTTCCATTCATCCAATAATTTATTCATTTCTACTGTTATCTCGCCCCAGGCAAATGATTCTTTTATTTCTTCGGCACGTTTTAATAAAGCTAATTTTAGATTGTAATTAGCTTCAAGTATTTGTCTGTTTTCCTCATTATATTTTCTTTTTGCTTCAAAAAACTTGTCCTGTGCCTCTGTATATTTTTTCCAAAGTTCATCTGATTTTTCATTGGGTACTTTTCCTGTTTTTTTCCATTCTTCAGCCAATGTAGCAAAAGCTTGTGTTGTTGCGTTCCATTCGGTACTATCTTGTAATGCAACTGCTTTTTCTGCTATAGCAGATTTTATGATATAATTATTTTCTTGTTCTTCTTGTATTTTGCCGAAATGAGCCTTTTTTCTATCAAAAAATACTTGTTTGGCAGCTAATAATTGTTGCCATAATTCTTCATTTTTTTTATTTATGGTTCTGCCTATACTTTTCCATTTATCTAATAATTGTAAAAAGTCTTCGGTTGTTTTTTTCCAGTCTTCCGAATTGGCAAGTGCTTCAGCTTGTTCTACAATTTCCATTTTTAAATCAAGATTTCGCATCATTTCTTTTTCTTCGTCATCTTGCGATATTCTTTTACGTTCATGAAATGATTGTCTTGCTGCTTCTATACGAGCCCATAATTTTTCATTTCTAAATTTCTCTACATATCCGGCATGTTTCCATTTTTCGCTAATATCTTTAAATAATTGTGCAGACTCTTTCCAATTAGTGCTTTCTAAAGCCCCTTCGGCAAGCAGTACTAATTGTAATTTTGCTTTATAATTTTCTTCTATTATGGTATGTATTGCCTTCTCCCATTCCATTAGCATTGCTGCATATTTCTCGAAATTACCTACAGCTACAATTTTTTGAAGATAATCTTTTAGTATGTCTATTTTTTCAGTAAATTTTAATTTATCATCTGTACTATTCCATTCTGTTTCCGATTCTATCATTTTTGTATCTACGAAAGTAAATCGGTCTTGCAATGTTTTTAATGTTGCATCGGCACTCTGTGCAGAGAAATCAGCAATAGAACGTTCTTTAATAAAATGAACAGGATTAAGCAATAAGGTACCTGTGTCTGTAATTTTAAATAATTCTTTACCGGAAAAGGATTGTTCATTCCACCAACCTGCAAAGTCGAATTTGTTTTCTTGCAACATAAAAGTCGTAATTTTTTAAAAAAATTTATAGAGTATTGCTCTTAATGTGCAAGATAAAGCAATTTATTTATTCTAAAAAACATTAACTATTTTATAATGTATAAGGGCAGGTTTATTATTCCTTTTTTAATTCGTAAATATAATACTTGCTTGTCTATCTTTGTAAATATAGTAACAAATTATGGATATGGATTTTAATAAAGTATCGTTTGTAGTTTCCGTAGAGGGTTTATCCGATATGTTGATTGCAATTTTAAGTGATGCAGGATATGATGGTTTTGAAGAAACAGAAAATGAATTATTGGCATATATACCTGTAAGTCAATTTGATGAATCTTTTTTAGAATCAATATCAGAAGAATATAATATAAAATATCAAACAAGTATTATACCCAAACAAAATTGGAATCAGGTTTGGGAATCTAATTTTGAACCGGTTATTATTCATGATTATTGCACTATTCGTGCCTCCTTTCATGATATAAAAGTAAACACTAAATATGATATAATCGTTACACCTAAAATGTCTTTCGGTACAGGGCATCATGCTACAACACAACTAATGATGCTATTAATGAAAAATATTCCTTTTGAGGGTTTAAAGGTTGTTGATTTTGGTACCGGTACGGGTGTGCTGGCTATTTTAGCAGAAAAACTGGGTGCAAAAACGATTATTGCTATTGATAATGATGAATGGGCTGTAACAAATGCAAAAGAAAATGCTGAAAATAATGGCTGTAATACGATTCATGTTTCAAAAGCATCTATAAATGAAATTGAATTTGAAAAAGTTGATATTATTCTTGCAAATATAAATAGGCATATTCTTATTATGTATATGCAAGAATTAGCCAACCGACTTTCTATTGCAGGTAATTTATTAATAAGCGGTTTGCTTAAAGAAGACAAGGAAATTATTTTAGAGTCTGTTGAGAATGTTTGTTTAAAACTAAAAGAAATTAAAGAACAAAATAACTGGATTGCCATGAGATTGGGCTGGTAAGTTGCTTATTTCATAATTAGGGTGGGGTGGAGTAGTAACGCATTTTTAGAAAGGTGAATTATAGCAAGGAAATTATTTATTGCCTTATTAAACTTATTTTTGTGCATTACATCCCTATTTCAGTTTAAATATATAAAATAAAATGGTGTGTATTATACAAATATATGATAAATATACTTGCAATTGAATCTTCTTGTGACGAAACCAGTGCTGCCATAATACAAGATGGTAAAGTACTTAGCAATCTTATTGCCACCCAGAAAGTGCATGAAAAATATGGAGGTGTTGTTCCTGAATTAGCATCCAGAGCACATATACAGAACATTATACCTGTGGTTGATGTTGCATTTAAAGAAGCAGGAATTGATAAGAAAGACATTCATGCAGTTGCTTTTACACAAGCACCCGGCTTAATTGGTTCCTTATTGGTAGGTGCTTGTTTTGCCAAAAGTTTTGCACAGGCACTTAACAAGCCACTAATTGCCGTACATCATTTGCAGGCACATGTTTTATCTCATTTTATTGATGCCCAACCTCCATTTCCGTTTCTATGTTTAACTGTATCGGGTGGTCATACTCAAATTGTATTGTGCAAAGACCATCTTGATATGACCGTTTTAGGCGAAACGATGGATGATGCCGCAGGAGAAGCATTTGATAAAGTTGCTAAAATGTTAGGGCTTCCTTATCCCGGTGGCCCTTTGGTAGATAAAAATGCAGCTTTGGGAAACCCTGATAAATTTAAATTCCCTATGAGTGAAATGAAGGATTTTGAATATAGTTTTAGTGGTATTAAAACCTCAGTTCTCTATTTTTTACAAGCACAAAAAAAACTAAACCCTCATTTTATTGAAGAGAATCTTTTTGATATTTGTGCATCGGTACAACACACTATAGTTAAAACATTATTGTTGAAATTAGAAAAAGCAGCCAAAGCATATAAAATAAAGCATATTGGTATTGCAGGCGGTGTTTCTGCAAATAGTGCTTTAAGAAAAGCTTTAATAGAAAGTGGAGAAAAAAATAATTGGCAAGTGTATATACCAAAATTTGAATATTGTACAGATAATGCCGCTATGATAGGTATTACAGCTTATTATAAATATCTAAAAGGACAATTTTGTGATTTAACAACTACTCCGAGTGCAAGAGCAATTTGGGCATGAGCAATCCTTATTTTCAGTTTAAACAGTTTAGAATAGTACAAGATAATTGTGCTATGAAAATTACTACAGATGCGTGCATTTTGGCAGCTTGGACTCCCATTTTGCAAAATTGTTGTCATGTACTGGATATTGGTACCGGTACAGGCATTTTGCCTCTATTTTTAGCTCAAAGAAATAATTTAATAACCATAGATGCTATAGAAATAGATTGCAAAGCAGCAATGCAAGCAAAAGAAAATGTTTATTCTTCGCCTTGGAATAACAGAATAGAAATTTCAACGGGCGATATACGTACTTTTAACTTTAATAAAAAATATGATTTGATAATTACCAATCCACCCTTTTTTAATAATAGTTTATTGGGTACTAAAGAAAGTAAAAATAGAGCCAGACATACCCAAACGCTAACATATTTGGATATAATTGATGTTGTTGAACAAAATTTAGCTCCAAATGGATACTTATCAATTTTATTGCCACTGCCCGAATTTTTACTTTTTGAAAAAACTGCAAATGAAAACAGCTATTATGTATTTGAAAAACTATGTGTAAAACATAGAAAAGAAACTAAAATAAATAGAATTGTAGCATTATTCAGCAAAAAAAAGCAAACAAACTTTAATGAAACTATTTTAGTAATTAAAGATACACAAGATAATTATATAGAGGCGTTTATAAAGCTTATGCAGCCTTATTACCTAAATCTTTAAGAGCTTTTTTAGGTTTACTTTTAAAAAGGAAGAAAAAACAAATAAGTATCCAACCTACAAAAAAGAGGTAGGCACCTAAATGAAAATGTTCTCCTAATAAGCGATGTGAAACATCTACATGAAAATCAGTATATGTAAAATACAAACTATAGATTGCTGCTGCCAGCAATACTAAATCTAAAAACTTAGCCAGTAAAAACGGAACTATTTTATAAAATACTGAATGTATTAAAAATAAAATCAATAATCCTAAAAATACTGCGATTGCACCTTCCCACCATATTTTTAAAAATTGATACTCTCTATGCATAAGCGTAATACCAATTTTACCGATACCGGTAAGCTTAGACATCAAATAACCCGATGCACAAGCTATGCCCGATAAAAACAATAAAAATGGTATTACTCTTTTCATATTGAAATAAAAAATTTAGTGTGTATCTTTAAAGTACCATTATTCCATTTTCTTAGCATCTTTTAAAAATTGTTGTAAGCCTAAATCCGTTAAAGGATGGTTTAATAAACCTAATATGGAAGATAAAGGACAAGTACATACATCGGCACCCGCTTCGGCACATTTTACAATATGTAAAGGGTTGCGAATAGATGCTGCCAGCACCTCAGTATCAAAACCTTGCACATTATAGATGCCTACTATTTGTTCTATTAATTTTACGCCATCCCAAGTACCGTCATCTATTCTGCCTATAAAAGGAGATACATAAGTAGCCCCTGCTTTTGCTGCAAGTATAGCTTGACCTGCCGAAAATACCAAAGTACAATTCGTTTCTATACCGTTTTCGTAAAACCACTTAATAGCTTTAATACCTTCTTTTATCATAGGTACTTTTACTACTATGTTCTCATGTATATCTGCTAATCTCACACCTTCTTCCACAATTTCATCAAATGTAGTACCAAATACTTCTGCACTTACCGGCCCATCTACTAATTCGCAGATAGCTCTGTAATGTGCCATAATAGCATTAGTACCTTTAATGCCTTCTTTAGCCATTAATGACGGATTCGTTGTTACTCCATCTAAAATACCCAAGTCATTCGCTTCTTTTATCTGTTCAAGATTTGCTGTATCTATAAAAAATTTCATAAAAAAATATATTTAGACTGTAAAATTAAAAAATATTACAAATAGTATCGTTAATTTATTAAAGAATTTCATTCAGGTCAAAAAAATTAATTTTATTCATCCCTGTTTTAACTCTTAATTTATAATAAATGGTAAAAATTTTTTTTAAGAACATTCCTAACATTTTAAATTGTTTTTGCGTCTTAATAGTTGTGGCAACTACAATTCTATCCACATTATTGTTAACTTATAAAAAATCAAAACAATGAAAAAACAAATTCTGTACTTTTTTGCCACGCTACTTATTTTTATGGCAGGCATAAACAAATCGTCTGCTGTAGGTTTGGTAACCTTTACACTCGTAACAGCACCCTGCGACACAAACGGTGTTTTAGTAGCCCACTATTCCGGCTCAGGGGGGTCCTCTTATATTATTAATTGGTCTGGAGGAACTACTAGTGGATATTTTACTCAATACGGTTATACATTGCTTACCGATACTATTTATAATTATACGGGTTCTCCTACACATGCTTATGTATATGATTCTGCTTATACGTTAATAGATTCCGGTTCTTATGCCGGCGCACCACCATTTACTTTTGTTTTTAATCCTATTCCTCCTTTTTGTGGTGCATCTGCGTCTGCATCAGTTACAGTTACCGGTGGTACAGCTCCTTACACTTATCAATGGTTATACTACGGTTCTACAACAACAGTTGTGGCAACAACTAATCCGGCAGTTTTAACATCATTAACCTCTTATGGCACTATATATGGTATTAATATTACAGATGCAGCAGGATGCACTTATGGTACTTTTAGAACTTACAATGGAGATACTATTCGTTCTACTCCAACCTATTCAGTAAGTGCAAGTTCTACTGTTGCTAATTGCACCAATGGTACTGCAAGTGTTACAATCGGTTCGGGCGGTTCTCCCGTTCCTCCTTTTACTTATTTGTGGTCTAATGGTGCAACAACTCCTACAATCAGCGGTTTAGTTGCCGGTGGTTATAATGTAACGGTTACAGATGCTATGGGTTGTGTAGCAAGTACTCTAACAGAGGTGTTACAAAGTATTGCTATTTCGGTACCTGTTACGGTAACACCGGCAACTTGCTTGGCTCACGATGGCGGGCTAATTGCTTTTGGTTCCGGTGGTGTTAATCCCTATACTTATACATGGGACAATGGTGCTACCACACAGTCGCAATCTGGTTTAGCACCGGGTTTATATGTTGTTACCGCTACAGATTCTAACGGATGTACCGGTATTGGCAGTGGTTATATTAGCTCTTCAACACCTATTACGGTTACTTATACTGCTACACCCAGTTTATGTACTTCAAATACAGGCACGGCAACCCTTACAATTG
Organism: uncultured Bacteroidota bacterium; assembly: GCA_903929195.1. GTDB lineage: Bacteria > Bacteroidota > Bacteroidia > Chitinophagales > Chitinophagaceae > CAIYTT01. The sequence continues at coordinate 16,206 of CAIYTT010000114.1, read as the reverse complement.
CCGGTGGCACAGCACCTTACAGCATTACCTGGTACACCAGCCCCGTACAAACCTCTGCTACTGCAACCGGACTTGGTGCAGGTAATTATACGTTTCATATTGTAGATGCCGTTGGTTGCATTCAAGACGGTACTGTGGTAGTGCCACCAATAGACGTTATTAATATTAGCTACACTTCTACGCCTGCACTTTGTACCTTGTCTAACGGCAGTATCAGTATTATAGCCACAGGTGGTTTAGCACCTTATTCTTATTTATGGACAACAGGGGCTACCACGTCTTCCATAAGCAGTAAACCTGCCGGTACTTATTATGTTACTGTTACCGATGCAAACGGTTGCAGTGCTACCCATTGCAGTTATATAGAAGATTACTCACCGGTAAGCGTAGGTTTCTCTACAACGCCTGCAAGTTGTAAATTTGTTTCTGATGCAAGTGCTACTGTTAACGGTTATGGTGGTACGGCTCCTTATACCTATCATTGGAATACCGGTGCTACAACAAGTACTATTTCCGGCATACCGAGTAGTGCCATAACACCGGGTTCTTATTGGGCAAGTGTTACCGATGCCATAGGTTGTAATTCTCCTTGGAATTATACTTATGTAGATTATAATACTGCCGACAGTTCTTGCTTTTGTATTATAAAAGGAAATGTGTATTATGATATGAACGGCAATTGTACCAGAGATGCGGGTGAACCGGGTGTACAAAATATGCAAATACATTGCAGCGGCATGGGTTATACTTATACCGATGATTCCGGAAACTATTATTTTATGGTACCCTCCGGTACTTATACCATTACAGAAACGATTCGTAGTTTTTACCCACTTTCTTCTTGCCAAGCAAACAATATAGTAGTAACAACAAGTTCTTCAACCGGTTGTGTACATGTTGTTGATTTCGCAAATTCTATTAATCCGATACATAGTATGCATATTTGTACTTGGGACTGGAATTGGGCTATACCCGGAAATGATTATACACAAACTTGTATTATTAAAAATCAGGGTACGGTAACAGAAACCAATATATTAGGTGGCTACCGTACTGACGGACAATTATTCGGAGCAAGCTATACACCATCAGGAATCTTTAATTTAGACAGTACAAATTATTATAACACAGTTAGTGGCACTGCTTTATCTTTAGCACCGGGTGCATCGCAATTATTCTATGTAGATTATCTTGTACCTACCTTTATACCATTAGGAACAAGTGTATTATTTAAAGATTCCGTTTCGTATGCAGCACCCATGAGTAATTGGCTAACAGATTATTCTCCATGGAATAATGTAAATTACTTTACTACAACTATCGTAAGTTCGTTCGACCCTAATTTTAAAGAAGTAAATCCTAAAGGCAGCGGGCCATTCGGTATTATTACTTATGCCGATTCTAACCTGCAATACATGGTACATTTCCAAAATACAGGAACTGCTCCGGCACAAAATATAGTTGTAATAGATACCTTAGACCCTAATTTAGATTTTACAACTTTAGAACCGGTTTTTGAAACAGCTCCTTGTAAAATTAATATTAGTCAAACAGGTGTTGCTACTTTTACATTTAAAAACATAAACTTACCTTCTTTAAGCTCCACAAACGACAAAGCAAGCAGTGGTATGTTTACATACAGCATAAAAACAAGACCCGGACTTGCCGTAGGCACACAGTTTAGAAACAGTGCATCTATCTATTTTGATTACAATGCACCTATAAAAACAAATACTACTTTAAATACATTAATAGCAGTTAACGAAGTAAACAAAGTAGCTCCTGTAAACGATTTCTTTAAAGTGTATCCTAACCCTGCTACCAATACGGTAAGTATTCAAATTGAATGCACAACACCTGCAAATGTACAAATGAATATAACAGATATAAGCGGAAGAACCTTGATTAATAAAACCCTTGATTTACAAGCAGGATTACAAACAATAAGCCAACCGCTTAATCAGTTAGCAAACGGTATTTATTTTGTAACCTTAAATATGGATGGCAAATTACAAACTCAGAAATTAGTGGTAATGAGGTAGGATTAGCTATAATATAGAAATTTTTAGAAATGACAAATCTTTAAGATTTGTCATTTCTTTTTATTCTTTTTTTTGTTGTAATAAAAAGGTTTCCCAATCTTTTAGCTGTACATCCTTTAAAACTCGAGGAAATTTACTCATAGCACCAATTTTTCCTTTTTCTTTCATATAATCGTAGAATAAGTTTATCGGTACTATTTCAACAAAAATTTCCGTTAATGCCGATGTTCTTTCAACGTCATAATCATCATTTAATTCACAAAGTGTTTTATCTAATAATTCTTTTAATTCATCTTTATTCACATTTGTATTATCGCAACCAATAAACCATTTATGTGCAAACCTATTTTCATGTTTTAAGCCGGTAACTGTAAATTCACGAATGCTGACATGTAATTTTTTTGATACCGTTTCAATTGCTTTGTTCATATTATCCACCGATAAATGTTCACCACAAAGGCTTAAAAACTGTTTTGTTCGCCCTACAATTTTTATTTCATGGTCTTTTGCATTTGTGAACCTCAATACATCGCCAATAATATATCGCCAAGCACCTGCACAAGTACTTAACACTACTGCATAATCTATCCCTTCTTCAACTTCATTAATTAAACAAGTAGCCGGATTTTCTTTCGGGTTTCCTTCCTCATCAAAATTTTCACTGTTAAAGGGGATAAACTCAAAGAAAATGCTTGTATTAAGTACTAGTTTTATGCCACCATTTGGTTTTGCTTGAAACCCAAAAGACCCTTCTGAAGCCATATAGGTTTCAATAAAAGTAATTTGTTTACCCCAAAGTTTATTAAAACTTTCTTTATAAGGTTCAATAGAAACGCCACCATGAATATAAACACTTAAATTCGGCCATATTTCATGTATGTTTTTTGCGTTATATTGTTTCATTACCCTTTCTAACACAATCTGTACCCAAGCAGGTACACCGCAAATAATGCCTACATCCCAACTTTTTGCTTTTTCAACAATAGAATTGATTCTATCTTCCCAAATTGGTTTTTTTGATATTTTTTGTCCGGGTTTATAAAGTAAAGAAGAAATCCAACGAGGCATGTTTTTGGCACTAATGCCACTCATATCACCTTCATAATAGCCCCCTTTTTCGAAAAGAGAAGTAGTACCCCCTAACATTAAAATTCCTTTTTCAAACGTAACCGGAGGAATTTTAAAATTTGCCATACTGTAAAGTTGTTTAAAACCCACTTTTTTTATGGACTTAATCATATCTTGGGTAACAGGTATATGTTTGCTTGATGATTCAGATGTACCCGAACTTAAAGCAAAATATTTTACCTTTCCCGGCCAAGTAACATTTTCTTCACCCTCTTGGCATCTGTGCCACCATTCGCTATGCATTTCTTTATAAGTGCATACGGGTACACGTTCTCTAAATGCTTTAATAAAATCTAAATCTTTACTTAATATTTCTGCAAAACCGTAGTGCTTACCAAAAGCAGTATATTGTCCGCGGTCAAGTAATTGCCGAAGTGCAAGTCGTTGATAGGTTATTGGAGTAGCTACGGGCAACTTAAATTGTTTCCGCAGTTGTAAGGAACGTGCAATGATACTACCTAATATTGCCATTGATACCTTTAGTGATGATTAATTTATAAATTAAAAAATGCAAATTTAATAAAACTAAACCTTTTTTTTAGGTTCGCTATTGTTAAAACTTAATTCATCACTGTTTATGCATGATATTTATAGGTGATTTCGGTATTTTTATTTTTATTTTGTTATTATTATTTATAGGGTTTAAAAAATTTACTTTTTTGCATATCACACATTACCTTTACCACCTCAATATGGAATTAAGTATAAATATTATAAATAAATCTCATCACAAATTGCCGGATTATCAAACCTCCGGTTCAAGCGGGATGGATATTAGGGCTTTTTTACCACAAGCAATTTCTTTAATTCCTATGGAGCGAAAATTAATTCCAACCGGCTTATTTATTGCTTTACCTATTGGTTACGAAGCACAAATAAGACCACGAAGCGGTATGGCAATTAAAAAAGGAATTACACTAATAAATACACCGGGTACTATTGATAGCGACTATAGAGGTGAAATTATGTTACCTATAATAAATTTGTCAACTGAAACACAGTATATTGAAGATGGAGACAGATTAGCACAGATGATTATTTCGAAATATGAACAAATAGAATGGAATATTGTTGATGTACTTGATGAAACCAAAAGAGGAGAAGGTGGTTTTGGGCATTCAGGTGTGAATTAAAATTATTTATTATTGTTATAAAATATAAATTATGAATATTATTATCCCAATGGCAGGAATGGGCAAAAGGATGCGCCCACATACATTAACTACTGCAAAACCATTATTACCTATTGCCGGCAAACCGATAGTACAGCGTTTGGTTGAAGACATAATTGCCACAAGTAATGAAAAAGTAGATGAAATTGCTTTTATTATTGGCTCGTCTTTTGGAAAAGATGTTGAAAATCATTTACTTAAAGTGGCTGCTTCATTAGGTGCAAAAGGTAAAATTTGTTATCAAGACCAACCATTAGGTACTGCACATGCTATACTTTGTGCAGGTGATACCCTAACAGGTAATGTATTTATTGCATTTGCCGATACTCTTTTTAAAGCAGAATTTAGCATTAATAAAGATAAAGATGCAATTGTATGGACACAGAAAGTGGAAGACCCATCAGCATTTGGTGTTGTAAAATTAAATGCACAAAACGAGATTGAGGCATTTGTAGAGAAACCAAAAGAATTTGTATCTGATTTAGCTATAATAGGGGTGTATTATTTTAGAGATGGCGATAATCTGAAAAAAGAGTTACAACGATTATTAGATAATGATATTAAGCTTAAAGGTGAATATCAAATTACAGATGCAATGGACCACATGTTGAAAAACGGGGTTAAATTCTATACAGACCAAGTAGAAGAATGGTTAGATTGTGGTAATAAAGATGCAACTGTTTACACAAATCAACGTATATTAGAAATTAAGCAACATACCGAACAATTAATTCATGAATCGGTAGTTATAGAAAATTCGGTTCTTATAAAACCTTGTTATATTGGGGCAAATGTAATAATAAGAAATTCTGTAATAGGCCCACATGTATCTATTGAAAATAAAGCTGTTATTGAAGATTCCAGAATTATAAACAGTATTATACAGTCTGAATGTATTGTTAAACATGGACATATTACGATGTCAATGTTAGGGAAAAATGTAACTTACATTGAAAAACCTAAAGAGTTGAGTTTAGGTGATTTTTCTACTCAATTATGAAATATATTTATTTTGGTATTCTCTTTTTTTATCTGGTAACAGGTATTGTAAGACCTTGTGCTTATTGCCAAAAAAAAGAGTTGAATGATACGACTGCTTTGCCACCTACAACTGCTTCTGCCCAAGCTGACGTATATTATTTTGATGCAATAAAAGCAAAAATGCACGATGATGATAGATTGGCAATAGAACTGTTTGAGAAATTTTTGACATTAAAGACGAATATTCCTTCTGTATATTATGAGTTATCTAAACTTTATAATAATGCTAAAAACATAGATAAAGCTGAAGAGTATATTGTTAAAGCTACAGATTTAGACAGTAAAAATAAATGGTATCAAGAAGAATATGCCAATGTATTAACGGAACACGGAGATTTTGTAAATGCAGCAAAAGTGATGTCTAAGCTTGCTGATGCCGAGCCACAAGATATTATGTATGCAATATTAGCAGCAGAATATTACGAGCATGCAAAAAATTATAAAGATGCTATTAAATACTTAAATAAAGCTACTGTTCGCAATGGTGCAGATGTAGAGATACAGTTAAGAAAAGTTCAACTTTATTTAAGCTTAAAAGATATTGATAATGCAGCCGACATTTTAAATGGTTTAATTACTAAAGACCCCAAAAACGGTAAATATTATAAAATACTTGGTAGCATTTACGATGATAACGAACAGAAGGAAAAAGCTGATGAAATTTTTGATAGAGGAATTAGAACAATTCCTGAAGACCCCACAATACAATTAGGAATTGCAGAACACTATCTTAAAAAAGGAGACACCGTTACTTATAAAACATTTGTAAAAAAAGCTATACTAAATAAAGAATTTGATGCAGACGTGCAGTTGAAACTTTTAGATGCGTATTTGCAAAATTTGCCAAATGATTCTACTTTTAAATTAGAAGGAATGCCCTTAATTCAGCAATTAGCAATTCAGCACCCTATGGATGCCGATTTATTGGCATACTATGGAAATTTTATAGAAAGTGAAAATAATAGAGATAGTGCAATAGCCATATATAAGAAGTCTTTGGCAATAAAACCGGCTAATTTTAATGTTTGGGTAAGATTATTACAAAATTATTCAGGTAAAGCGGATGCAGATTCATTAATAAAATACAGTGAAAAAACAATCAGGTTATTTCCTAATCAGTCTTTGGGTAATTATTATAATGGCATAGGACACATGAATAAAAAAGAATACCCTTTGGCTATTAAAGCTATCAATAGAGCCATTGATATGCAGCCGGAAACAAATCCGGAAATTTTAGCAGCTATGTATTCTACATTAGGAGATATATATAATATAACACAACAATACGAATTGTCTGATTATTCTTTTGATAAAGCATTGCTATTACAACCTAATGATGCTTCGGTACTAAATAATTATAGTTATTATTTATCTTTAAGAGGGAAAAAATTAGATGTAGCAGAAAAGATGTCTAAAAAATCTTTAGAAATAAGACCGGAAGAAGCAACTTTTTTAGATACTTATGGCTGGATATTATTTAAAACCGGTGATTATGAAAAAGCAAAAGTTTATATTGAGAAGGCAATAAATAAAAATCTTTCCGGAGCAGATGCCACAGTATATGAGCATTTAGGAGATGTGTTTTATAAATTAAATAATAAAGATAAAGCTATAGATAACTGGAAAATAGCGAAGGAAAAAGGCTCGGATAACCCATTATTGGATAAAAAAATTGCAGACGGAAAATTATATGAATAAATATTATGTTGCCTGTTTTCTGGTAATATCATTTGTAATCAGCTCTTGTACTTTACATAGAAAAGCACATAGAAAAAAAGATAAAACAGTAAAAATAGATTCTACTTTAAACAAACATGTAAGCGATACATTAATAGGAATAAATGATACAAAGAAATTGATTCCGAATCGCAATGATTCTATTATATATCCGAATACCATAACAGATAATCATTTAATTGATACTCTAACATCAGTATGGAATAAGCGGATGATTTACAATACGTTTTCAGGCAAGGCAAAAATTCATTTTGAAGGAAGGGAAGAAAGTCAGGAGTTTACTGCCAATTTCAGAATTAGAAAAGATAGTGTAATTTGGATTACAATTACTGCAATGGGCGGAATGGTGCAAGCAGCAAGGATTTTAGTTACAAACGATAGTTTTATTATGGTAAACTATTTACAAAAAGAAGTAACAAAATTACCTTTATCGCAGGCAGCAAAAGTATTGCCGTCTAAAGTAGATTTCTTCTCATTACAAAACTTAATTATTGGCGAGCCTTTGCGTAATGGCAAAATAACAGATGCTAAAGTATTAAATGCTACATCTTGGATGATTCAAGTTGAAGATACGAGCTATATTCAGAATATTACATATAATAGGACGGATACTACCATGAGTAACGGGCAAATGACTACAAGAAATCCGATAGGTCCGAAAGCAATTATGCAATATGAAACGTATGAAATTTCAGACCAACGAAAAATATCTAAAGGTAGGGTTATGAATATTCAAAATGGAATTGATACAATGTCTTTGGATGTGAAATTTTTAAATACAAATTTTGATTTGCCGCTTGAATTTCCGTTTAGTATTCCTGCAAGTTATAAAATAAAATAAATTACAATTTATCTGTAACAAATATCAATTTCTAAAAAAAAGCTATTCGTAAGTTTTTCTTGTACTGTTCTTTTAGGCAGTGTAATGATTGCCGGGCTTACAGGAAGAGCATAAGTTGGAGTAACTGTAAATAGCCATTTTTTTACCCTATAAGTTATTTTCGTATTTATTTCATAATCAAGTGGAGTGAATTTTTGAGCATCTGCTACTACTTTTTTTACTTTTGTTCTCTTATCGGCTTTAGTAAGTCTTGAAACAAAATACTCATCATAATAGTTTTGTGTACCTAAGAACATTGTAAATGTAGGTATAATGTTTATGGTGCCATTTTTAAGGCTAAAACTATGGTCTAAAGCAATTTCAGTTACATAATCGGTTGATTTTTTATTAAAATTGAAATCGAATGTTAGGGTAGGCTCAATGTAATCGTTTGTAAATTGCCCATTAATACTTGCATCGCCTACCGCATTAGACCTTATACTATGACTATTTTTATTATAGAAATATCTATTTAAATTTACACCACCATTTATATTTTTAGTAAAATTATGTTCATAACCGGCTTCTAAAGTTAATAAATCAAAATGGTTGTTACCTTTATCTGATGCATAAGACGCTGTAGCTTTTGTAAAAATACCCGACTGCCAATGATAACCTATATATGGACTGTAAAATGGTAATGGCACTGAGTCTTTTCTTCCTAAATATACATTATCGCTTAAGTAATTAAAGCCAACCATAAAATAGTTTTTTTTCTCATAAGGGTCATCATCCGGGTCTAATATTGATTTTATTTGATTGCTTTGTGCAATTGAAACATTTATTAAACAAAGGAATGAAAAGAAGGTGAGTACTATTTTATTCATAATATTTATACATTTTATAATTTATACCTAATACATTACCAATGTATAGACGATATAATACCAATAAAGTTTAAAATTAAAGTTATAGTAAAATAATTTGTAAAGACTATAATATTGTATCTTTATCTAAGGTAAAATGTATTTTTTTGCCATCTATATAACAATAGGGAGGTTCAAAGCCGGGCATATAAGTAGCTCTAATATAACGCTCAATCTTTTCGATTTCCCAGTTTAAATCAATTTTTTTTAATTCTTCCATTTCTTTTCGCAAGTGCAAAGAAGTGCCATATTTATGTACTAATAATTCTTGTGAAACCGGTGTATATTTACAATCTACAATATGACCTATTGTTTGTTTAAATAAATTTAGAGATGCATTGTAGGTTAAATCATATAATTTATTTACCCAACAATTATCAGGTATAGGAAATCTTTTTTGAAATAAAATTTCTCCATTGTCAATCTTGGTGTTTATTTTATGTATTGTAGTACCAAACTCAACTTTTTTGTCAATTAGAGCTAACGAAAACTGATTACTGCCTCTATATTCCGGCAGTGGAGCCATGTGTAAATTGACTGCTATTTGTTTTGCTTTTTCAATATCTTTTTGTTTAAGTATTTCGTGATATTGTACGGAGTATATTATATCACATTCAGGCAATTCATTTAAATGCTCAAAAACAGGAATCCCGTTTTTTGCCGCTAATTCTTGCAAGTTATTATCATTCCCAAACTCTAAACGTTGTTTGGTAAGTATTCCCGTAATTTCAACGTTTAGTTTTTCTTTATTGCTTATTAAATGTAAAAGGCAATTATAGCCAATAGGTTTAGAACCAAGAAATAGGAGTTTTTTAGGTTGCATTGTTAATAAAATTAATATATGACTTCTGCTGGTAAAAACATACGTGCATTACCATTATTTCTAATTACATCTCTTACAAGTGTAGAAGAAATGGTAGAGTAGGTGGGTGAGCAAGTAAGAAAAATTGTTTCAATGTCAGGAGCTAACATTCTATTCATGTCTGCAATTGCTTTTTCATATTCAAAATCACTTATATATCTTATTCCTCTTAGTATAAAATGTGCATCTATTTTTTTGCAAAAATCAATTGTTAGTCCTTCATATCCCGTTACCTCTATTTTGGGATTATGAGTAAAAATATTTTTTATCCATTCGGTTCTTTGGTAAACACTAAACATAGGTTGTTTTGATGAATTAGAACCTACCCCGATAACTAATTTGTCGAATAGTGGTATTGCTCGGTTGATAACATCTACATGACCTAATGTAATAGGGTCGAAGGTACCGGGAAATAAGCAAACACGTTTGGTTTCCATTATCTAATTATTTTGAATAAAAAAAGTAAAAACAGTTGTTCCATAATTTTTCATACGTATAAAGTTAGGGTGTTTTTGATAATCGTTTCTGGGTGTATGTTCTAGTACAAAAATACCTTCCGGCAAAAGCATATTTTTTTTAAAAACCAATTCAGGCAGGTCATCAATGTTTTGGAGAGCATAGGGAGGGCCGGCAAAAATAAAATTATATTTTTCTGTATTTTGATTTATAAATTTAAATACATCATTTCTTATTATGTGTACCTGTTCGATTATGTTTAAGTCTGCAATTGTTTTTTTTATAAATTCAATACTTGGTAAATCACGCTCCACTATTGTCATATCTACTGCACCTCTGCTTGCAAGTTCGTAGGTAATACTACCTGTACCGCCAAAAATATCAAGTGTTTTTGCATCTTCTATGTCAATAATATTACCAAGCGTATTAAAAAGACCTTCTTTGGCTACTTCTGTAGTAGGTCTGGCAGGTATTTTTGCCGGAGGGTTAAATCTTCTACCTCCAAATGTACCACCAACTATACGCATACTAATAATTGTTGAAGTAATGAAATGGATGTATCCCAAGAAGTAACTATTCTATTACCCTCACCTGATTTTAAACCGGGATAATATTGTGTCAGGTCATTTATAAGATTAAACTGCAATGCTGATATTGAGTTAAATAAGATAGTAAGCTTAGTAGCAGAAAAACCATTTTCTTTACATAAGAGTTTTCCTTCAAAAACAATATCCTCGGCAACTGTATAATAATAAACACTATGCCACATTAATTGTCCGTCTATATGCATTGTTGCTGCAACTTGGTCGTTAGTAACACAACATTGCAAAGCCAAACCAACTTTTGGTGGTTTCCGAAACTGATAATATGCTAAAGGTAATATTTTAGCATTTATGAAACTGGTATTTACTAACTCCTTAATTTCCAATGGCATAGCTTGTAAATAATAGGCTTTGTCTTGGTCTAAAGGATAAAAATCTATAACCTCATTTTGTTCAACAAAATGAACTTGTTTTAGCCAGTTTTTTGCATAGGTTTCTTGAAATAAATCATTGGGAATAATCATATTTTTTTCACCTAGAAAAAAGACTCCTTTTACCTTTTCTTTGTCGCTAAGCAAAGGTTCTATTTCTAATATCTGTTCGTAAAAGCCAATAGAATAAACGGGGTATGTTATATCGTAGCCATTGTAACGAATAGTAAGTAATTCGTTGCCGACAGAAAAACCTGCCGCTAAAAATCCTCTCTGAAAAAAAATACAGATTACTTTATCAACTTGTAAAAGAAGATTTTCATCTTCATTTACATTATAAACTTGTAGTAAATCATTATTATTTATTTCCGTATCCATACTAATTAATTACAAATATAGTCAAGGTTCTTGTTTTTATTTAGTATATTTTATTTTGTTAATTGATTTGAACATTTATTTATATTGTTTTTTTTATAATAAAAAAATATTTCGAAATTAAAAAATAAATCAAGCCTATTTTTTGCCTTTTTTATATTATCATTGTCTGTTTTTTAGATTTTTTGCTTTTAAATATTTATATTTTACAAATTTATAGTGAATGAAAGAAAAAAGTGCAACTGTAACACTGAAACAAATACTGAAGTTAGCTGCACCCATTTCATTAACCTTGCTCATTTCGCAAATAAGTTTTTTTGCAAATACTGCATTTTTGGGTAGATTAGGTGTTAGAGAATTGGCTGTAAATAGTATTACAAGTGTTTTTTACCTTATTTTATCTATGATAGGATATGGGTTAGCCAATGGTATGCAAATACAAATGGCTCGCAGAGCAGGCGAAAATGATAATGAGGGTATTGCACAAATATTTTCGAATGGTATTATGCTTGCTTTACTTTTCGCATTTGGGCTAATGTTAATTACAATGTGGTTTGTACCTTTTTTATTTGGGTATAGCTTACACGATTTCGAGAATTTATCTTTAAGTGTCAGTTTTATTTATATTCGTATTTGGGGCTTACCTTTTTTAATGCTTACCCAATTAATTAGTTCTTTTTATATTTCTATTGAAAAAGCACGTTTTTTAATATATGGGGCATTAGTGGCAACAATTGTAAATGTTTTTTTTGACTATGGTTTAATTTTCGGTAAATTCGGATTGCCGGCAATGGGTTTTACAGGTGCAGCATTAGCATCGGTAATAGCAGAAATATTTTATTTCCTTACAATGGCAGGCATGTTTTTTTATAAACGATTTGCTTTTATTTTCCCTATATTTAAATATGTTCATTTCGATTTTGAATTGTCGAAACGTACACTAAGTGTTGCTTCGCCTTTAATTGTACAGTTTATGTTTAGCATAGGTGGGTGGTTAATATTTTTTATTTTTATTGAACACTTAGGCAATCAATCATTAGCAGCTTCCATGTTGTTAAGAAATGTATTTGGTATAATGGGTATTGGTTTATGGGCTTTCGCTACAGCTTGTAATACTTTGGTTAGCAATGCTATAGGGCAGAATAATGAAAACCATGTAATGGGTATCATCTATAAAATATCTAAAATAAGCTTTGTTTTTGCATTTGTTATATGTATTGGTATATTATGTATTTCAAGATTTTTTCTTTCGCTTTATACAAATGACGGTACTTTAATAGAGTTTGCTTTACCCAGTTTAAGGGTTATTATGTTAGCTACAGTAATTATGTCTGTTGCTACTGTAGTTTTTAATGGGGTAGTAGGAACCGGTAATACAATTATTAATTTAACGATGGAAATAGCATGTGTAGGTTTATATTTAGTTTATTGCTACTTTATAATATGGCTTTGGCGTAGTCCTTTATTTCTATGTTGGGGTTCTGAGTTTATTTACTGGATTAGTTTACTGATAGCCTCTTTTGTATATTTAAAGAGTGGAAAATGGAAAGGCAAAAAAATATAATTGAATACATTTTATTTGGATAGTTTAAAATAAGCTTAGTTGTTTTTGATTTGTTCTTCTAAAAGATTCTGTATTAAGTTTCGTATTCGATTCATTAAGTTTATATTTTCTGCAATAAAGTAAAAATTGGTCTTTTATTAATTCAGCGAATTTACCATCACCTGCCATTCTACTACCAAAACGACTATCATTTACTTTGCCCCCATGGCAATCGCAAATTTGATTCCACACTTTTGTTGCTCTATCCGGAAAGGTTTTAAAAAGCCAGTCTTTAAATAGTTCTCCAATAGCACCATTCAGTCTTACTACTGTATAGCCTGCCCACTTGGCACCTGCATCGGCTGCTGCTTTCAACACCTTTGATATATGGCTGTCGTTAATACTTGGTATTATCGGGGCTAGCATTATACCTACCGGTATTTTGTTTGCTGCCATTGTTTCCACAATTCTCAATCTAGATTGATAGGTTGCCGTTCGGGGTTCTAATACACGCCTTAAATCTTCATCAAGTGAGGTTACTGATGTTGCAACACTAACTAAATTTAGCTTAGCGAGCTCTTGTATAATATCTAAATCACGTAACACAAGTGCATTTTTAGTAAGGATACCTACCGGATTTCTATACTCAAGACATATTTCCAATAGGCTTCTTGTTATCCGCATTTTACGTTCTATAGGTTGATAACAATCTGTATTGCCTGACAAGGAAATTGTTTTAGGTTCGTAGTTTTTATTGTCAAAGAATTTGCGAAGTAATAGCGGAGCATTTTTTTTAACTACTATTTTGTTTTCAAAATCTTTTCCGGCACTAAAACCCCAGTATTCATGGCTATTGCGTGCATAACAATAAATGCACCCATGTTCGCAGCCCTGATACGGATTTAATGATAATTGCATGCCTACATCCGGGCTTTCAATTTTATTTACTACATTTTTACTATGGTCAAATATATATTCTGTTTCTTTTTTCTCTTGTTCCCAAATATCTACTGATTCTATATGTTCCTGTACATATTCTTGTTTAAGAAACTTATTTTTAGGATTGAATTGAGCCCCTCTTCCTTTTTCAAAATTTGTAGTATTGATTGTTGAAACCATACAATATCCATTTATTTAATCAAAGGTACAATAAAAAGTCAATAATAATGACATTTTATGAAATTTGTCAAAAAAAATGGATAATCTTGTATAGATATAATATAAAAAGCCGATTGTATATTTACAATCGGCTTTTTAGGAGTAGCTTAAAAATTTATAATTTCACTACTTTTTTTGTAAATGATTGATTCCCAATGGTATATTTTACAAAATAAATACCATTTACTGGTAATCTGATGGAATAGCTGTAATCATTTTGTATTTGTTGTTGGTTTCTTACTAATCCATTCACTAACTGACCAACTATATTATAAACTTCAATGTTTACATTTTGTTCATTCGTTAAATGATACGAAATATTGATGTTGTCATTTGTAGGATTAGGATAAATATTGAAACTACTGGCATCAGCTAATTCTTGTGTAGCAAGTGTAGTGCAAGGAGCAATAGCAGTTAATGTTCCACTTAATGCAACATAATTAGCATAGAAAGACTGATAATAGATATTCGCTATTGTATCGTTATGTATAATTAGTATATTTTCATCATTTATAGTATTTGCTGCATTTGTCCAGTTATGAGAACCTGTTTCAACTAATGGGTCGGAGCAAGCATTCGATGGGTCAACTATAACCATTTTATTATGATAAACATAAGAGGAACTTGTATAGGTTTTAAGCATTGTGCCTAACCCACCAGTTCCTGTTAGGGTAGTATAAGCAGAACTACCAATACTAAATTGGTCAACAATACCGGCAGTATAAACACCTGCATTATGTCGTGCTAAAATAGAATCTGCATCAACATAGTCTGTGAAGGTATATACACCAAAATAAAGGTCAGTATTTGCACTGTGTATAGCAGATTGGATATGTGAATCGGTTCCATCTGCCGGACTAAAATAAAGTTCTACTCTTTTGCCTGCAATATTAAATAGATGTCTGCCTAAATCTGTTTTTGCAGTACCGAATTTAGCAAGGCTTGAATTAGGAACAGCAGTTGTTGAACCCCACATCATATTGAATTGGTCGGTATATGCATGTGCAAGTGCTGAGTCTTGAATAAAAACCATATTGTTTGGTGAGTAATTAAATTGAGTAACACCCCAATCTTCAGAACCGGTACAAACAATTGCATCGTTAGGGTTTGTTGAATTTGCATCTATAATAATAAATTTATTATGCATAATTGCTCCTGAAGTAACTACAGGTCTGGTTAAAGTATGTATGCCTGAATTAAGTAATGCAATTCCGGTATTAGGCTGGCTACCATCATATATCCAGCGAATTGTTTTACCTGCTAAATAGGCATTATTTATAGCTGTTGCAATATTTGCAAAACTTGTACTCTGATTGTAATCATATTGTGCAATATCAATAGAATAATGTGCTCTATTGATATAAGCAACAATAGTATCTGCAAATGCACTATTAAGGTATTGTGCGTTAACACCTGTAGAAACAGAATTATCTACCGGAGTATTGAAATAGATATTTATTTTCCCTGTTGAACCGGAGCCGGTGGAGCAAGATAGTGTTGTAAAGGTAGCAGAGCCACTGAAAGCACTTGTACTTGTACAAACAGCTTGTACTTGAAATTCGTAAGAAGTATTACAAGTTAAACTGGTAATATTGGTAGAGGTAGTTGTAGAAGTAGCAGTACTCCAAGTAGTAGTTCCTGTTTGGCGATACTGAATATTATATGAGGTAGCACCTGTAACGGCAGTCCAGTTAAGGGTAGCGGTAGTTGTTGTTATTGCGGTTGCAGATAAGCCGGTTGGCACACTACAAGGGCAAGTTAAAGTAGTAAATGTAGTAGAGCCACTGAACGCACTTGTACTTGTACAAACAGCTTGTACTTGAAATTCGTAAGAAGTATTACAAGTTAAACCGGTAATAATGGTTGATGTAGTTGTAGAGGTAGCCGTACTCCATGTTGTAGTACCTGTTTGGCGATACTGAATATTATAAGATGTAGCACCTGTAACGGCAGTCCAGTTAAGGGTAGCGGTA
>CAIYTT010000113.1 GCA_903929195.1 uncultured Bacteroidota bacterium | reverse complement strand
GTTTTCACCAACAAACAACTACATCATACAAAGTTACTATGTTTTATAGTATCTTTATCCTATGCCGTCCTTTGTGCCTTTGTTGGTGTTTTCACCTACAAAGGCGTAAACTCAAAAATATGAAACTAAATCTATAGTAATTACAGAATAATAGGTAAAAGGAAATACTTCCTGATTCCTTGCTGAAAATCATTCAGAACCAATATTTGTTCATTATCATTTTTATTAAAAAGAAATAAAAATATATTATTATCATTTAGCCATAAAAATTTTACTTTCGCAAAAAATAAAAAAGTAGATTGAAAAACTATTGGTGGAAAATGATTGCTGTTTTCCTTTTAATTTATACAGTTATCGCCGGTTTGTTAATGCCTGTGCCGGGTATGTATGTACTGCACGAAACCATACGTAACTTATATTTCCATGTGCCTATGTGGTTTACTATGCTGGTACTGTTTGGTGCCGCTTTTTTCTATTCTATAAAGTTTTTAAGCACTAGTAACCTTAAAGACGATGTTTTTGCATTGCAGCTTACCAATACAGGCATCTTTTTTAGTATTTTGGGTATGATAACCGGTATGGAATGGGCACAATACACTTGGGAGTCTGCTTGGAGTAACGACCCTAAACAATTGGGTACCGCAATGAGTATGCTTATCTATTTTGCTTATTTGGTATTAAGGGGTGGTATTAAAGACGAAGAAAAAAGAGCAAAAATTGCTGCTGTTTATAATATTTTTTCGTTTGCCATGCTCATACCTTTAATCTTTATTTTACCACGATTAAAAGATTCTCTGCATCCGGGTAATGGCGGTAATCCCGCATTTGCTAAGTACGACTTAGATAATAATATGCGTATGGTTTTTTACCCTGCCGTTGCCGGTTGGATTTTATTGGGAATATGGATTGCTACTTTAAAAATAAGAATGGCAATGATTACCTACAATAAAGAAAACGATTTTAATTTTAGTGCTGATAAAAAATAAAACATGAATAAATTTGTCTATATAGTTTGCTTCTTATTTTTCTTACCTATTGCCAATATCTATGCACAAGATACAGTTAATATTAAAGGAAACAGATATGAAGTAGTGCAAGGGCTTACCGATACAATAAGGAAAGAAAACAGTGTGTATATAATTAAATACATTGTAAAATCAGAAAAAGCAGATACATTTTATAGAAATGGTTCTAATACCGGTTCTATTTATTTAGGTATTTTAAATAAGGATACTTTAAATGTGAACAATGAGCATTATGAATTTATTAAAGGCGTACCGGATACACTTAAAAGCGGAAGTAATTTATATATAATTAAATATATTGAAAAACCCGAAATGGCACATAAATTACGTGTAAATGGTAAAATATACATTGTAGTTTTGGTTTTAGCTACTATCTTTGTCGGAATTTTTATTTATTTGATAATTTTAGACCGTAAAATATCAAGAATAGAAAAAGAGAACTTAAAATAATTTTTAACTAAATTTAAAAACAACTATTGTGGACACATTAACTGCAAAACCGGTACAAGAACATTACAGTTTCTTTCAGGGTGTAGAGCGCAACTTTGATAAAGCGGCACAATATACCCGTTTCGAACCAGGTATTCTTCAACAAATTAAAGCTTGTAACTCTGTTTATTCTATGAGATTTCCGGTGCGTATCGGCGACCAAATAGAAGTAATTGAAGCTTACAGAGTACAACATTCGCATCACAGATTACCATGTAAAGGTGGTATTCGCTACAGTATGGATGTTAATCAGGATGAAGTAATGGCTCTTGCCTCCCTTATGACTTACAAATGTGCATTGGTAAGTGTTCCGTTTGGTGGTGCTAAAGGGGGTATTAAAATTAATCCTAAGAAATATTCTGCTTTTGAATTAGAAAAAATAACCCGCAGATATGCCTCTGAATTAATTAAAAAGAACTTTATAGGCCCCGGTATAGATGTTCCTGCTCCTGACTATGGTACGGGTTCTCGCGAAATGAGCTGGATAGCTGATACTTATGCATCAATGAAGCCCGGTGATGTGGATTCATTAGCTTGTATTACAGGTAAGCCTGTTTCTCAAGGTGGTGTAAGAGGTAGAACAGAAGCTACCGGATTAGGTATTTTTTACGGTATCCGCGAATTGCTTAATGTGCAAGAAGATATGGATAAACTTGGTTTACCATTAGGTGTTGAAGGTAAAAAAGTAATAGTACAAGGTTTAGGTAATGTAGGTTATCACGCAGCAAAATTCTTCTTCGACAACGGTGCTATTATCGTTGGTCTTGCTGAGTACGAGGGTGGTATTTATAATGCCAATGGTTTAGATATTTATAAAGTTGTAGATTTTAGAAAAGAAACCGGTTCTATTTTAAATTATCCGGGTGCTACTAACTTTACAAACAGCAAAGATACTCTTGAGTGCGAATGCGATATATTAATACCTGCTGCATTAGAAAACGTTATTAATGGCGAAAATGCAGGACGCATTAAAGCTAAAATTGTTGGTGAAGGTGCTAATGGTCCTCTAACGCCTGATGCTGATGAAATATTAGCTAAAAAAGGTGTTATTGTCGTTCCGGATATGTACTTAAATGCCGGTGGTGTTACAGTATCTTATTTCGAGTGGTTAAAAAATCTTAGCCACGTTCGTTTCGGACGTATGGATAAACGTTTTGCTGAAAATCAATATGGCTCTATTCTGCATACAGTAGAAGGTCTTACCGGTAAAAGAGTTACTGATATTGAACGCAAACAATTATTACATGGTCCTGATGAGGTTGACCTTGTTTATTCCGGTTTAGAAGATACTATGATTACTTCTTATCACGAAATTCGTGAAGCTTACCTTAATTTAAATCGTTCTGTAGATATGCGTACAGCTGCATTTACAGTTGCAATTAATAAAGTAGGTGGTTCTTACGAAGAATTAGGAATTTTCCCATAGTCTTTAATTAGATATTTTAATAAAAGAGACGTCTCGAATTTTCGGGACGTTTTTTTATTGAAATAAATACATAGCATTTCACTACACTTCAAATAAAAATACTTGTTAAAAAATAATTTGTTTATTATGGTTTCGTTCCTTATTGGTAATTTACATTCTTAATATTTAAAAGTAAAAATGCGTTCAATACGATTTAATTTAATTGTTCTATTTGTTTTTATAAATGTATCTGTTTTTGCATCTAAAATTTTCATACCTATGGATGCAGAAGGTCAGGCAAATCATCTTAAAGCGTATGGTGTTGCCTATGCAGCACTTAAAGATGGTATTGCTGTAGATTGGTTGCTTAACTATAAAGGTGGTAGTTTTAGCATAGACCAAACAGAAAACATAGAACGAATGTGCAAGCTGCGTGGTGTAACTTACGAAGTTATTAGTGATGCACAGTACTCAGGTATTCTGATTACAATAGCAAACCCTGATTATAATGGTGATGTTATAAAATTAGAGAAAGCACCCAAAATTGGTGTATATACACCACCAAATAAAGAACCTTGGGATGATGCAGTAACCTTAGTGCTTACTTATGCCGAAATACCGTTTGATAAGCTTTACGATGACGAGGTTCTTGCCGATGATTTGCATAAATATGATTGGTTGCACCTGCATCATGAAGATTTTACCGGACAGTATGGTAAATTTTATGGTAGCTTCGGTAATACTGCTTGGTATCAAAAAGACCAAAAAGATGCCGAAGCTATGGCTGCAAAACATGGATTTAAAAAAGTATCTCAATTGCAATTGGCAGTTGTAAAGAAAATACGCGATTTTGTAGCCGGTGGCGGTTATATGTTTGCAATGTGTTCTGCTACAGATACGTACGATATTGCACTTGCAGCAGATGGAGTTGATATATGTGATGTGCCTTATGATGGCGACCCGATGGAACCTAATGCACAACAAAAATTAGATTTTAAAAAATGTTTCGCTTTTAAAGACTTCATAATTTCTACTTATGCTTTAGAGTATGAATACTCAACCATAGATAACACCAATTTCCGTAGTGCTATGAACCCCAAAATAGATTACTTTTCTTTGTTTACATTTTCTGCCAAGTTCGACCCTGTACCAACCATGCTTTGCCAAAATCATACCACTACTATAAAAGGGTTTATGGGGCAAACTACTGCATTTAGAAAGGAAGTACTTAAATCGAGTGTATTAGTAATGGCAGATTGTAAACCTGTAAACGAAGCAAGATATATACATGGCGAGTATGGCAAAGGCACTTGGACTTTTTATGGTGGTCATGACCCGGAAGATTACCAACACATGGTTTACGACCCACCAACAGATTTAAACTTACACCCTAATTCGCCGGGTTACCGTTTAATACTTAATAATGTTTTATTTCCTGCTGCAAAAAAGAAGCCGAGAAAAACATAGAATACCGCCAATTACATCCATGGCCTGATAACGTATCATTAAATTGTGTAACCCATTGGTTACCGGGATTTGTAATTCTTATTTTTTGTGCATCGGCATTAAATGTAATAAGCAGTAATAATACTAATAACTTTAGTTTCATAAATAGTATATTTAAATGTCATTTACTATATTCGTTAATTGCCGGTGAATTACAATAAGATTCTTCTATTTTACAATGATACCACATTAAAACTTCTAATTTTTAGTACCTGTTATTTGAGTAATAAGATATTTGAAACCACTTGTATCATATTCATATTCAATAAAATTGTATTTTTCGTAATTAAAAATAAGTGAATCAATCTTGAATCCAGTCCTATTACTTCCAAAATGCAAAGTTTTATTTATTGTATTTGTAAATATTAAATCAAGTGAAGCATAGTACATATCTACATAATTAATATTCGATGATTCGGAAATCCACCAATTAGTAATTGATGTATTATTCATTGAATTTATTTCCATAAATCCACTATCATATTGGTAGCTTATATTGCCTGCACTATCAATAGATTTGTCTATTTTTTTTACTGTATATACCCCAACAATTTTTGAAATATAATTAGGATTATTTTGTTTTTTACAACCAAGAAGTAAAACAACAAAAATACCCGTAAACAATAAACTATTTTTCATGAAATTCATAAAAATTATTTTATGGAGTTTGTAAATGAATATGAAAAAAGTATAAACTAGAATCATTATAATATTCTTCAACAGTCATACTATTTGTAACATAATTATAAAATAAAAAAAAAGGATACGGACCGAATGCAAAAACAGATTGAGTTTGGACAAATGTGATTGTATGTTGCGAATCATTTGTAGAAAGATATACTAAAGTGTCATAAGCATTTGGATAATTATGGTTGTAATTATAGCCAATGTTATTATTATCAATTTTAATAATTGAAAATGTGTCATTTATTAAATCGTGAAATCTGTTTCCATTTCTGTAGGTACCATCTTTATACCCATGCCAAAAATAAGTACCAGAAACTATTTTTGATGTGTAGTTAGGGCTTATTGTTGTTTGCTTTTTACAACTACAAAGAATAATAATTAGAATATAAAAATAAATAGTTTGTTTTTTCATATCATTCAGAGTATTGATTAATTGCCGGTGAATTACAATAAGATTCTTCTATTATGCAATAATAAATTTTTATTAATATACCACATAAAACTTCTAAATTTTAGTACCTGTTATTTGAATAAAATATGGATTATTATTTGGATTGTATTCGTATTCATTAATTATATTCGTTTCATAATTAAAAATAAGTGTATCACCAATACGTCCTAAACCTGGTTTTATTCTAGTACCTCCAAAACCCAGTGTCTTATTTACAGTATCTATAGAAACTAAATTAAGGTCTCTATATCCATATTGAGCAGGTTCTAAGTTCAATAAATATGACTCTGAATAAAAGCCACGTGTTATAGTTGTATTATAAAAATTAATAGCCATTAGTCCACTATCGTATATGTAGCTTCTATTACCTAAACTATCAAATAAAGAGTCAATTTCTTTAATTCTATATACACCTACAATATTTGATAAGTAATTTGGAGTATTCGTATTTGTTTTTTTGCAACTCCAAATAAATAGAATAAAAATGAGCATTAACAATAAGTTGTTTTTCATAATATTTAATAAATTTATTTTAAGGGGTTTGTAAAAGAGTATGAAAATAGTGATAGACACTTGAATCCATACTATAATTCTCGAATGTCATACTATTGGTAATGTAATTATAGTATATGAAAGATGCAGTCTGTTGTGGCCCATACATTATATATGGAATTTGAATAAATGTCATTGTTTTTTGCGAATCGTTCGTAGAAAGATATACTAAAGTGTCATATAAATTTGAAAAACCAGGATAATAGAAATTAAATCCTATTTTTGAATTATCAATTTTAATAATTGAAAATGTGTCATTTATTAAAATGTGAAATCTATTACCATTCGTATATTTACCATCTTCATAACCATGCCAAATATAATTACCCGGCACAATTTTAGATGTATAGTTAGGGCTTGTTGTAGTTTGCTTTTTGCAACTACAAAGAATAATAATTAGAATATAAAAATAAATAGTTTGCTTTTTCATATTATTCAGAGTATTCATTAATAGCCGGTGAATTACAATATGATTCTTCTATTCTACAATGATAAACATTATTTTTACTTATATAAAAAAAATCATCATTGCTTTTAAATTGTAATGAACTACCTTGATTTATATAAGCATCCATTTTCTCAATTTGTTGGTTAATGGAATGGGCTGTATAATGTGTCCCATCAAAATAATACCAACCTATAAACTGATAGATTCTTGAAAAATAAACAATAGTACTACCATCCGGGCTAACGGCAATAAAACCATTAGGGTCAGATTCTAATTGTGCTGCTAATGGTGTACCGCCAGCCAATGCTTGTTGCGAAAGGTCGTATAAATCTACATAACCTAAATAATTATTATCTATTACAAATGGTCGATACGTGTCATTTGCAAAATTACAACCTATAAAATAGATTCTTGTTTTATTAATATCACTATATATAGCCAAATTTCCGACTATAAAAATTCCATAATATTCTAATTCTCCACTTCCAGGGTCTATGGCATAATAATATCCATTTATAGACATTTCTTCCATATAATAATATAAAAGCCCATCAGTACCCACATAATATATAAAATTTGTATTATTTAATTCGTTATAATGATAAGTAAGACCACCACTTGCCTGCATCTGGTCAGATAGGCTTTGACCATAAAAAAATCTGGCTAAATAAGTAGGGCTAACTAAATTCCAATCTGTGCCGGTAAAGTGGAAATTATGTATTCTGTGTTGGTCTTCTGCCGATGTACCTGCTCCGTGTTTTGTACCTATAAAAAAAATCGTATTGTTTGTAGGAAATATTAAATTGCTATTTAAAGGCTTTGTTCCATATAAAAAAAAGTCTGCTTTAATATTTGCTAATTGCATCATTACTTTAAATTCAGTAATATATTCATAATGCCATAAATCTTGAATATAAAAGCCGTAAATATATCCATCTTCACCTATATAAAGTAATCTTGTCCCATCAGGACTTGCTACTAGGTCGCTATGTGCATTTGCAGGCATTCCTAAAAAAGAGTAATAATAGTATGATGCATAAGTAGGACTTACACCCCACCAAGTACCCCCATTATAGCCGTTATTAATTCTTACATAACCATGTATATGCTTATCGGTACCTATATAAAATAGCTTATCATCGCCAATTCTTACCAAGCAAGTATCCGGATTTATATTATAAAAGTTTGCTGCCACATTTTCAATAGTAAAATTATGCACTCCCCAATCAAGTGGACACTTAAATGCATTATTCCAAATAGCCTCAATCCTCAAATATTGGTTATTGTCTATAATTCCTAAACTTTTACTTTGATATGGAGGATCAGGTATTGGTATTTTTGTTTCAAAAGCCGAATACATACTACTTAGTCCATTTATTTTATTTTCCGTGTGTAT
Source organism: uncultured Bacteroidota bacterium (assembly GCA_903929195.1). Classification (GTDB taxonomy): domain Bacteria; phylum Bacteroidota; class Bacteroidia; order Chitinophagales; family Chitinophagaceae; genus CAIYTT01. The sequence goes on along the minus strand of CAIYTT010000113.1, from coordinate 18,996 downwards.
TGGTATTCTTCCGGGCATTACAAAATGTGAATAGACATCAAGACATTTAATTTTGTAATATAAATACTCTAATATTAAATTTCTTTTTTCACCACTTTGATTGGCAAACCAACTCGTATCTTCAAAACCATAAGTACCATCATCAACATTAAAGTTGCAGCCACAGTTATCAGAATTATCCCCATTATCTAAAGTTAAAAAAACAGGATTATGGCTACAATACCACCCTTGTGGGTTTAAGCCTCCCCAACTATTATCTAATAAATAATACCCATAAGGTAATTTAACTCGTTGGTCGGCAGTACCAAATTTAGTTTTATAATCAAAAACAGGTGCACTACTAGAAAATTCTTGTGTAATACCATCATGACATGTATAGGCAGAATTATTACTAAATCTTTTAAGTTCTATTGCAGCAGAATGGAAATCAAAAATTAATTGTCTTTCAAAATCGGGTAAAGGTTTTGAAGGGTTTGGGTCGTAGTAAAAACCAAATTGGGCATCAGGTGTATTAGCAGTTACACCTGTATGCGAATCAATTAATACAAAACCTCTTCTTGCATACGTTTTTGCATAATTTCTTATTTCTTTAACAAGTAACCATAAATAATTATTCCCGAAATAATGATGGTCGTCTCTATTTATGGTAAATGCATCACCAATATGCAAATGTTCGCAACCTGCATCTATATATTTGGTAGCTAAAAAATAATTCCACATAATAGATTGTACTTTTGTAATATTTGCATGGTCACTACTTCCATTCCCAGCAACATAATATCCTAGTTCTCCTGCAAGAGAAAGCATTTCTATCGACTTGAAATATTGTGGACTAGCTGGCAAAGTTCCAGTAAACAATAACCAAACATAATCGGGTATCTGTATGCCTTGTATATTGCTTACAACTTCGCTCAACGATGCACCACAAATAATTTCAGGGTCATATTCATGTATGTAATCTATATCAGCTTTTAAAGTACACAATGTCCATCCAATACTAAAGGTTTTATCTTGAAGTTGCCCCCCTAACATTTCCAATATTTGTTTACCATTGACCCATTTTTTTTTATCTTTCCATGTTGATGGGTCACTTTTATTTGATATTAAATTCCCATCCCAAAAATAAGCCATATCCCAAACGAATTTAGCACCTGAGTTTATTATAAAGCGCAATAACTGTCCATGTTCTGTTGTTTCATCATATAAACTTGTATCATTTGGTGGAAAATAGGTTGGTACTTGTTGCAAATCCAAATCCCACCAATCAGGGCTATATAGGTTACTATAAATAGTACCTTGTGCACTTGTATCAATATTGTCATTTTTAGCACTAACACTAACAGGATTTCCTGGTTTTGAAATCTGAGACATCTGTAAAACCCTGTCTAAATACCGGTGCATTACTTCCTCACTCATGCTGCCACATGCATAATAGGGGCTACTTGTATCAAAAATTAAGGGATTGCAAATAGTGTCAATAGGTGTAGGATTGGCTCCTGTGTTTATGCCTCCATTATTATGTATATTACTGTTTCTACCTACTTTTGCACCTGTAACATCTGCAACACCAAAATTACCACTTGTAGTTTTAGGTGTTCTATTACTTAATTTATTGGTATTACTACCCACAGGTTTATTAGCAAGCTCAAAAGTAGCTTCCACATCCTGCCCATTTAAATCATATATAGTCTTTTTCTGTGCCATATTTTATTTTTGTGCTTGTGGGTTTCCTTTTTTTATTTGGGCAAAAATCAGTTCTCGTGCTTGTGCATCATAACCATTGTGCATTGGTTGCTTATTACAGCCACAATCTTGTTGTTGCATATTAGCAGTAGTTATAGCTTGTTGTGTACCACCGTTGCCATATTGTACTGCATCCGGTCCGTAAAGCATTGTTCTTTTCACACTATTAACAGCACTAACACGATTACCATCTGTAAGCGAATTTAATAAATCTTTCATAATATACAATTTTTTTATTTAAATTTATTTTTATTTAATTTTTAATGTCGTGTAAATTACTTATATATGTCATAATACCTTTCCTTTTATTTAATCTTTTAGATAATGCTGAAATTAGCTGCGATACATAGCACAGAATTTAATGTCATGGTGAGCCTTGCCGAACCATGACCCCGCTTAATAGAGCTACTAATTACGCTTATCCTACATATATAAACTATTAAAAACAAAATTAATCACCACTAAGCAATCGGATACGTCCAATCCCAACCCTCAACCGTAAATGCAAAAGCTTGCCCAATCTCTGTTGCTGCCCCAATTTTATACCCGTTTTGCAACGAAAAACCAAGCTCTATTACCTGTTTGTAAGCAGGTTCAAAACCCGATTGTATTGTTTCGGGTATCATTATTTCTTTAAATAAATAATAACCGGTACCATCGTTAATGTAAAAACGTACCATTCCTAAATTAGTACTTTGCAAAGCCTTCATTGTAATGGTTTTAACATAAGAACCATTGCTTGTAGCCAAACTTGAAGCTGTAAATATATCTTTTATACTGCTTGCAGTACTAATGGTATTGACACCTGTATTGGCAATTTCTTGCACAAAATTACAACACGTTTGTAAAGGCGGCAGTGGTGGTATTTGTACTAAAGCAGGGTATTTCCAATCTAAGCCCTCGGCAATAATATTAAAGCTTTCGCCGTTTTGTGTACTTGCTAATAATTTTCCGGCACTTAAAAGTTTAAAATCTCCTTTTAACACTAATTCGAAAGTAGGCAACACAAGTGGCGGAGTAGCAGTACTTTGCTGATAGGGAGTTGTAGGTACTTGCACCTCTTTAAACAAAGATACATTGGTACCATCGCTTATAAATAAGCGAACCATACCTTTGGTAACCTGCCCTATGGCTTTAATAATTACCTGTTTAATAATAGTGCCGCTAAGCCCACCGGTAAGAACAAGGGTTGTACCCGAACCGTTTAATAAGGGGTTAGCATTCGTAATAGTGGCAATACCGGTGTTGGCGGTTTGCAAAGAGTAATCGTTGCAATTACATTGGTTTTGTTGCATCTGTTATTTTTTAGGTTTAAAAATAGAAAGAAATATTTTAGTTAAAAGATTTAATATTTCCTAAAAAGTCATTAACGATTTTCAAAGTTATGTATTAATTTCAGTAATTTTACCCCCCCCCCCCATATATTTAACATTTATTTAGCTTTTTGTAATTAAAAAAGAGTATGCTAAACTAAAATCACACAAAAAACACTCTCCCTCAAACCCTTACCCAACAACAGGAAAACCAACAAACCACCCATAAAAGGTGTAATTAAACCTTAAAACACTATTCTAAAATAAAATACCTTACACCCAAACCCAATGAATCAACAAAAAACAAACTGCCCACTATGAATATGAAATGAGCAATTTTTGAGCAATTTTATTTTTACAAGTACCTCATTATCAATAAACTACGAAAAACAAACTGCCCATTTAAATTTTTAGGTATAAACGGGTAGTTTTTACTGCCTACATCTTAAACTGAGTTCTTCCGGATTTTCCATTTGTGCATCCGGAAGCAAGAATAAAACCGACCTCAAACGTTTTCATAGTACTGATGCTAAATAAAAAGAGACAGAGCTGAGAATTTCAAAAAAAAATGCATATTTGTAATTATAATAAATTGATAGCTTTATCTAAACAATTATTTTCCTGTTTACACTCCAGGCTTGTGGTTTGGCAATAAACATGGCTCTGGTTATCGTCCAAGTATCTTTAAAAAGTTCAGAAAAACGATATTTATTTAAGGAGTCTTCATTATCCCATATACTGTAAGTAAAAAAAATATTATTTTCATTTGCATCTTGCCATAACTCTAAGTGGTTACAGCCGGCAAAATTTCTTATAAGCTGTTTTCTGGTTTCAAAAAAGGAAATAAAATCTGCTACTTTTTCTTTCTGAAATGTCATTTGTACAATTCGTACTATCATTATTAAAGGAGTTTTATGTATATTTTTATGTGTAAATTATTACTTTTGTGCTAGGTTATTTTTCGTGATTGAAACGGATTTTTAAAGTTTTTTTGATTTAGTGTTGCAAAATTATCACAATTTCTAAACGCTACAAATATACTTTATCTAAGAAATTAGGCAATTACTTTTAAGAGCTAATCTATTTATATTCCACTTTAAGTATTTTTATTATAACTTTTCATGTGTTTACATGTAGCTTTTGTATTAAAAATGAAATTCTATTTTCATTTAATGAAATTATTATTAGGTTTGAATATGATTTTGAGGTTGATTGCTAAATACACATTATTAATAATTTTATTATTTTTTATTCCAAATAAAATTAATGGTCAACCTGCATTACCAAATATGAGTGCAGTAATAGAAAACAATAGTATAAAATTAGTATGGTTTTGCAAATATGACAGTGTTAAAAGTATTGCAGTAAAACATTCTACAGACAGCAGCACCAACTATACAATAATAGGATATGTAAAAAAAACAGAACTTGGATTTCAATCATACATTGATGAACATCCTAATATCGGTAGAAATTTTTACAAAGTTACTTTAGAATTTAGTAGTTCTTTAAAATGGACAAGTAATATGATAGGTATTCATTTTGTAGAAAATTCATTAAAAAAAGATTCTACTAATATTAAACATTTAGAAAGTAACTTTAAGAAAGAATCTGACTTTAATAGTAAGGAACAAAAATATATACAAAAACAAACAACAATTACTCCGGATACATTAATTAAAAAGAGTTTACTTGAAAATAATGTAATAAAGAAACCTACTATAAAATATGAAAGTAGGATAGCCATTAATTTTATTGATACTATTTGTGTAAATCCGTCCCAGTATATTATACCGCGTTATCTTATTACAGATTCAGTTGGTGAGATAAATATCAATTTACCGGAAGACATAAATAGCCATATATATACAATGAAATTTTATAATGAAAATAAACAAAAAATATATGACATTGTGAAATTCAATACAGCTAAATTAATTATGGATAAACGCAATTTTAGAAATAGCGGTTTATATATGTTTTTATTAAAAAAAGATGGATTGGAATTAGAAAGAGGTTATTTTAACATTGAATAAAATGAATTCTATATAATAGGTGTACCTTCATCAAATTCTTGTTCTTGCAGCATTTGTTCCCATTCGGGACCTAATATTAATTTAGTTCCTGTAAATAATTTCATCATTTGCACCATTTCTTCTGCGTCCCAAGAATAGACTCCCGATGCAAAATAGACTCTACCGGCAATGGTGTCAAAATACATATTGCCGCTATGATGCAGGCTTTGTATCAGATGTTCTTGAGTTTCGAAGCCTAAATAATCAAAACTTTTTCCTTTTAACGGATGGTCAGTTTTTTCTATCTTACCCTCATAATGCAGCGTACCTATATTCCACCAATAATATCTTTTTATATTATTTGAAAACAAAGATTTTTTTGCAATCGTTAAAGAATTAGCATCTAACAGTAGGCTTTCTTTTAAAAATATTCTTTTTATAAAACGTCTTGCAGCTAATAAATAGAGCAAAGATGCACCTAATGAATAGGCTAAATGAAAAAAGCTTGCTTTTAAGGGTATTGATTTTATTAGAAAGATTGTTGCAAAAAAAGAGGTAAGAATAAATTCGCAAAAATAGAGTACTTTAATTCGCAAATTAACTCTATTGCCCAAATCTATGAACAGAGTTTGCTCGCCCCAGTAATATTTTATCTCTTTGGTTGTCAATTATAAATCTAATTATTACTATTGAATTTCAAAATTACAATTATATATATAATTTTCCTAAAAATTTCATTGTTATTTTATTGACATTGAATTATTTTTTATTTCTATTTCAGCATTAAATACCTTGCCAAATTCTGCTGTAAGAATTTCTTTCACTTTTTGTTCATCAATAAAATGTCCTAATTCTTTTTGCATAGATGTAACACTTTTATCTGTAATACCACAAGGTACTATGTAATCAAAATATTTAAGGTCTGTATTTACATTTAATGCAAAACCATGCATAGTAACCCATCTGCTGCATCTAACACCCATTGCACATATCTTACGTGCTTTATTTTTAGAATCTGCTTGAAGCCATACACCGGTTGCTCCGGGAAGTCTTTCGCCATTAATATTAAAGTGTGATAACATTCTAATTATAACTTCTTCTAAGTTACGCATATATACCCCTAAATCAGTTTTAAAATATTCTAAATCAAGAATAGGGTAGCCAACAATCTGTCCGGGACCATGGTAAGTAATATCTCCACCACGATTTGTTTTAAAAAAGGAAACATTCAGTTCTTTAAGTCTTTCATCATTTACTAAAAGATTTTCAATATGTCCGCTTTTGCCTAATGTATATACATGTGGATGCTCGCAAAAAAGTAAATGGTGCTTTGTTCCGGTATTTATAGGTCGCATTGTTTCCGGAGTATCGTACCAATCACGCTTCAATTTTAGATTATCAGCCATTAGCTGTTCTTGATATTCCCAAGCAGAATCATAAGAAATGATACCTAAATCTTCAAATATTATTTTTTGCATAAATTTAATAGTTTGTTTTATCAATCTAATATTGGAGATAACCATTTCGTCATTTCTTCAATTGTGTATTCTTTTCTTTGGGTATAATTTTCCAACTGGTCTTGTAATATTTTACCTATCCCGAAATAGGCACTTTGGGGGTGGCTAAAATACCAACCGCAAACAGATGATGCAGGGTACATAGCTAAAGATTCTGTAAGTTGAATGCCGATATTTTCGGTTACATTCATAAGACTGAATAATTTATATTTTTCGGTATGGTCTGGGCAAGCAGGGTAGCCGGGGGCAGGGCGAATGCCTTGATAATTTTCATGTATTAATTCTGACAATTGAATATCTTCATTTTTGGCATATCCCCAAAATTCAGTTCTCACTCTTTTATGTAATACTTCTGCAAAAGCCTCAGCTAAACGGTCGGCAATTGCCTGCAACATTATTTTATGGTAGTCATCGTGGTCTGCTACAAATTTATCCAAATGTTTTTCTATACCATGTATAGTTACAGCAAATGCACCCATATAATCTTTTGAATCAGGGGAAATAAAATCTGCCAAAGAAAAATTAGGTTGACCTGCAACTTTTTTAATTTGTTGTCTCAACATTTCCAGTCTATTTATTTCCTTGCCATTTTCGTCTTTAAGTATAATTGTATCCGGGGCAATTTTATCAGTTTCCCAAAATCCTATTACTCCTTTGGCAGTCAACCATTTATCATTAATTACTTTATCAAGTAATTCGTTTGCATCCTTAAATAATTTAGTTGCCTCTGCACCAAAATGCATATCTTTTAATATATCAGGAAATTTACCTTTCATTTCCCAAGCAATAAAGAAAGGAGTCCAATCAATATAGTTTCGAATAGTAGCCAAGTCATAATCGGTAAAAGTTGTTACACCCATTTGTTCGGGTTTAGGTGGGGTGTAATCTATCCAATCTATTTTTACTGCATTTGTTTGGGCTTCATTAAATGGTAGGTATTGTTTGCTTGTTTTTTTGTTCTCAAAATCTTTTTTCAGTTGAATATATTCTTCATTAATATGGTTAAGAAACGTTTCTTTTTGTTCTTTATTAAGCAAATTACCCGCTACTGTTACACTACGGCTGGCATCTAAAACATATACAACACCTTCGTTATAAAACGGTGCTATTTTTACTGCTGTATGCATACGGCTTGTTGTAGCTCCACCAATCATTAAGGGCTGTTTCATACCTCTGCGTTTCATTTCCTTTGCTACATGTACCATCTCATCAAGCGAAGGTGTTATTAACCCACTCAAACCTATAATATCTACATTGTGTTGTATGGCAGTATCTAAAATTTTATCTGCGGGTACCATAACACCTAAATCTATTACATCATAACCATTGCAGCCTAATACCACACCTACAATGTTTTTACCAATATCATGTACATCGCCTTTTACGGTAGCCATAAGAATTTTTGCAGCACCTGCATTTTCTTCATTAAGAGTACCGGCTTTTATGTGTGCTAATCGTCTTTCTTCTTTTTCAGCTTCAATAAAAGGGAAAAGATAGGCAACGCTCTTTTTCATAACTCTGGCACTTTTTACTACCTGTGGCAAAAACATTTTACCACTTCCGAATAAATCACCTACCACATTCATACCTGCCATTAAAGGACCCTCAATTACATCTAATGGTTTGGGGTACATTATTCTGGCTTCTTCTGTGTCTGCATCTATATAATCGGTAATGCCATTTACTAATGCGTGTTTTAAACGTTCTTCAACTTTATAGCTTCGCCATACATCATCTTTTTTTATTTCTTTGCCTTTTGCCTGTACCGTTTCCGCAAAAGAGACAAGTTTTTCTGTTGCATCTTCGTTTCTATTAAGTATAACATCTTCGCATAATTCTCTAAGTTGTGGTTCTATTTCGTCATATACCAATAACTGTCCTGCATTTACAATTCCCATATCCATGCCGGCTTTAATAGCATGGTATAAAAACACACTATGCATTGCATCTCTAACGGTATCATTGCCTCTAAATGAAAAAGAAATATTACTAACGCCACCACTAATTTTAACCAAAGGCATTTTTTGTTTTATGATTCTTGTTGCCTCTATAAATTCTACTCCATAATTATTATGTTCTATAATTCCGGTTGCAATTGCAAAAATATTGGGGTCAAAAATAATGTCTTGTGGTTGGTATCCCGCTTTTTCAATAAGAATTTTATATGCACGCTCGCAAAAACGAACCCTTTTTTCTAATGTATCTGCTTGCCCGTTTTCATCAAATGCCATTACAACAACCGATGCTCCAAAAGACCTGCAAATTAATGCTTGTTCAAGAAATTTTTCTTCTCCTTCTTTTAGCGAAATAGAATTTACAATACACTTACCCTGAATACATTTTAGCCCTGCTTCTATTATTGCAAATTTTGAAGAGTCGAGCATAATAGGTATTTTTGCAATGTCAGGTTCTGCTTGTAACAAGTTAACAAAAGTTGTCATAGCAAGTACACCATCAAGCAGTGCATCGTCCATATTTATATCTAAAACCTGAGCACCATTTTCTACTTGTTGACGAGCTACCGATAAGGCTTCTTCATATTTATTTTCTCTAATAAGTCGTGCAAATTTTTTAGAACCTGTAACATTAGTACGTTCGCCTATGTTCACAAAATTTGTTTCAGGTCTTACTACTAATGGTTCTAATCCGCTTAATCTTAAAAAAGGTTTTATTTCAATCATTCTTTATTCTTATTTATTTTATTTGCAAAAGTATGTTTTTAATTGTAGAAATATTCTTTATAGTTTATTTAATATTTATATTTGTTGTTGTTAATTTTATATTACTACACTTAATTTACAATACACTAAAGACATTGCACCAATTAAAGATAATTAAGGGAAATTAAAGCGAATTAAAGCAGCGAATAATTCTTTAATTAATTATCCCTTCTCTTTCTGCTAAAAGCCAATACCAAAGTCGTCATCAAAATGGCTGCGATTAGTCCCTTACCTTCGTAAACCAAATATTTAAATGAATCTGTTTTTTGATTGTAGTTAATTAATGAATGCAACTATCTAAATTTAATTAAATTTGCTCCATTTTATGCATCAACGTAAAATACTTATCATAACAAATAGAATACCGTATCCGTTGAAAGATGGTGGTAACTTAGCTATGAAGGCAATGATTGAAGGTTATTTTCAAGCTGGCTGGCAAGTTTACTTATTGTCTATGAATACTAGTAGGCATTATGTTGCTACTTCTACTTTAGAAAGTCTATATACAAATTTGTATTGTTTTGAATGGTTAGATATAGATAACAAAATTAATATGGCTAAGCTTTTAAAAAATTATCTTTTTAGTAAAGAGCCGGAAAGTGCTGAGCGATTTTATAATATAAATTTTCAAAATAAGATTAGTGATATTTTAAAATCATTTCAACCGGATGTGGTGCAGATGGAAAGTGTTTTCTTAACAAAATACCTTCCGGAAATAAAAAATAAATCGAATGCAGTTACTGTATTAAGAATTCATAATATTGAAAATCATATTTGGCAAAGTGTGGCTTCAAAAACAAAAAATGCATTAAAAAAAATCTATTTTAAAAGTCTTGGAAAAAGAATTAAAAGGTTCGAGAAATCTGCATGGAGAAAGTATGACCTTTTATTACCAATTACTAAAAAAGATGATTCATACATTAATAAACAAAAATATATAAAAAAAAGTATCGTAGCTCCATTTGGTATTGATATAAAAAAAATAAAGAGACCTGATATAAAAGAAAAGTGGGTAGGCTATCATATTGGTGCAATGGATTGGATACCCAATAGAGATGGAATAAAATGGTTTTTAGATGATATATGGCCTAAAATACATAAATCGTTACCCAAATTTGAATTTTATTTTGCCGGTAGAGATATGCCTGAAATGTTGAAGAACATAAAACTGAGAGGTGTATTTTGTATGGATGAGGTAAATAGTGCTGAAGAATTTATAGCAGATAAAAAAATTTTAATTGTTCCGCTTGGTTCGGGTAGTGGTATTAGGGTGAAAATATTGGAAGCAATGGCGGCAGGAAAAATTGTAATTACAACTTTAAATGGCATTAAAGGCATTGAAGCAAAAATGGGTGTTCATTACTTGCTTGCCAATAGACCGGAGGAATTTGTAACCAATATTAAATGGTGCTTGGAAAATAAAGAAAAAGCCGAAGAAATAGCACAAAATGCCAGAGAATTAGTTATTAGCAGATATGATTATTTAAAAATAAATAATTCTATTATTAATGAATTAAATTTGATTTTTGAAGATAAATCAGCGTAGAAAATAATTAATTACCGTTTTTTAGAAGCAAAGGCAAAACAATAATACTACCTTTGTACAAAGTTTATAAAAATAAATATGCTTGATACCGTAGAATCTGCGTTGGAAGACCTTAAAAAAGGAAAATTATTGATTGTTGTTGATGATGAATCCAGAGAAAATGAAGGTGATTTTATTACTGCTGCACATAATGTAACCCCAGAAATAATTAATTTCATGTCTAAGCATGGCCGTGGTTTAATCTGCGCCCCCATTACTGAAACCAGATGCGAAGAACTGAAATTAAATTTGATGGTTGAAAATAATACTGTTTTACATCAAACACCATTTACAGTATCAATTGATTTAATTGGTAATGAATGTACTACCGGAATTTCTGCTCACGATAGAGCGATGACAGTATTGGCTCTTATAGACCCTAAAACAAAACCGGAAGATTTAGGCAGACCGGGTCATATTTTTCCGTTGAGAGCCCGTAATGAAGGTGTTTTGAGACGTGCCGGGCATACCGAAGCTACTGTGGATTTAGCCCGCATGGCAGGTTTTGAACCGGCAGGTGTATTGGTAGAAATTATGAATGATGACGGTACAATGGCTCGTTTACCTCAATTACTTGAAATTGCTGCTAAATTCGATATAAAAATAATTTCTATAAAAGATATTATTTCTTACCGACTTCAAACTGAAAGTATGGTTAAAGAAGAGGTAAGGGTAAAAATGCCTACAAAACATGGTAATTTCGATTTAATAGCCTTTAAACAAGTTTACACCGGTGAAATTCATTTGGCGTTAATAAAAGGAACATGGGAAAAAGATGAACCGGTTTTAGTTAGGGTACACAGTTCTTGTTTTACAGGCGACATATTACATTCGCTACGTTGCGATTGCGGTGAACAACTTACAAAAGCTATGGAATTGGTGGAAGCCGAAGGTAAAGGTATTGTATTGTACATGAACCAAGAAGGCAGAGGTATAGGTTTATTTAATAAGTTAAAAGCATATAAATTACAAGAAGAGGGTAAAGATACTGTAGAAGCAAATCTAGCTCTCGGTTTTAAAAATGACCAAAGAGATTATGGAATTGGTGCCCAAATATTACGTTATTTAAATGTTTCTAAAATCAGACTTATTTCTAATAATCCAAGAAAAAGGGCAGGTTTGCAAGGCTATGGTTTAGAAATTGTTGAAAATGTGCCTATCGAAATTGTTCCTAATAAATATAATGAATTTTATCTACAAACAAAAAGAGATAAATTAGGACATGAGATTTTAAAATAATATTTTTCGGTTTTTAAATTTATTTTTTCGGTTTGAAACTATTATTTCTTGCAAATAGAGTGCCATATCCACCTTATAGAGGTGATAAATTGAAAATTTTTAATCTTGCACAAAGATTAAAAAACAAACATGAATTGCACTTACTTACTTTTGCCCAAAATAAAGAAGACTTAACCTATAAAACAGAATTAGAGAAGGTATTTAAATCTGTTACTTTTATTTATTTACCTAAATGGAAATCAGCACTAAATTGTATTGCGGCACTATGGAATAAATTGCCGTTGCAGGTTCTCTATTTTCAATCGAACGAATTAAAAAATAAACTGAATATAATTATTGAAAAAGAGAGGTTCGATGCAATACATGTGCAACATTTAAGAATGGCATCGTATTTATCAGAAAGAAAAGATTTGCCACGTATTCTTGATTTGCCGGATGCTTTTTCGCTTTATTGGCAAAGACGAAAAACAATAAAACGTAGTTTATGGGTTACTTTGTTCGAAAACATGGAACAAAAACGTGTTCTAAATTATGAACCTGTTTTAAAAGAATACAATCTTTCTTTAGTTTGTTCACAAGAAGATTTAGATTATTTGGTACAAACACATCATGTATCAAACATGCGATTATTGCCAAATGGTGTTAATTTAAATACCTTTTCTTCAGGTGGGCATGACTATACGCATAATAACCAATTGCTATTTACTGGTAATATGGACTATGCACCCAATATTGATGCTGTAATTTATTTTACTGAATCTATATTACCAATTATACGCACACATTTTCCTGATATTCAATTTGTTATAGCAGGACAACGCCCAGTAAAAAAAGTCTTGGCTCTTGCCGGAAACGGAATTTTGGTTACCGGATTTGTAAAAGACTTAGCAGCTACTTATAATAATGCAAGTGTTGTTGTTGCACCTTTAAGATTTGGTGCCGGTACCCAAAACAAAGTATTAGAAGCAATGGCTATGGGTGTGCCTGTTGTATGTTCTAATATTGGTTTTGCCGGTTTAGGTATAAAAAACGGAGAAGGTGCAATTATGCAAACAGACCCTGAATTATTTGCGAAAAGTATAATTGAATTACTTCAATCTGATGAAAAAAGAAAAAGAGTAGGGGGGTACGGTATAAATATTATTAAAACAAAATTTGATTGGGATATTGTAACACAAAAATTAGAACAGTATTTTATAGAAATAAGTAAAAAATAGATATTTTCTTAACTGTCTTTAGTTTCATCTGTGCTTACTTCTTCGTTATTTTGTATAGATTCTGTAATGGTTTGGTATATATTTTGCCATTTGGGGTGTTTTTGTAATAAAGCCAGATGCTCGTTTATGGTAGTATAATCTCTTCTTATAGCCGGCCCGGTCTGAACAGTTTTGGGTGAGTGATTTTTTATATTTTCAAACGTTTGTTCTAAAATTGGATATAATACAGAAAATTGGATATTGTTTTCTAAGCATATTTCTTCGCTTATAGTAAGTAAATGGTTTATGAAATTATTATTCATTACTGCTGCTAAATGTAACCATTTTCTTTGCTCTCCTTTTGCTTCAAATAAGTTATCAGAGAATGTGTGTCCCATTGCTAAAACATATTTTTCTGCCTTCGGGGTAGTTGCTTCCCAACCACATGGGATATTACGGTGAGATGGAATATTATTTTTTTGTATGGAATAAATGGGCCAAAGTACAGCACAGTCTTTTGCTGCACACATAATCTGTTTTAATTCAACAGCCCCGCCTGTATGTATAAGTACCGTTTTGGTAAAAGATATTTGTGAAGCAACAATGCTTATTGCGGTATCTGAAACGGCAATAAAACAAACATCGGCATCTTTACTTACATCAGAAATAGTACCAAAATGAGCTGCTAATAAAATATCTGATAATTCTGATGCGGCTTTTAAGTTATGACTATATACGCCTATACATTTATTACCTGCTGCTGTAAGTTTTTTGCCTAAAAACCATGCTATATTGCCAGTACCTATAATTATAAAGGTCATAATTTGGTATTTACATTATTAACATAATACGATTCCATTATTTTATGCGTCTTCTGTTTTAACGATTCAACATCGTTTAATGTTAAGCCTTTTGTTGAAATGGGTTCTAAAAAGTGTATATGTATTTTTGATGGACAAGCACGTAAATTTTTTTCTTGAGATAATATCTTCTTTGTATTAAAAATAATACCCGGAATTATGGCTTTTTGAGACTTTATTGCCATTGTAAATGCACCGTCAAAAAAAGGTTGTAAGGGCTTGTCCGTTTTATTGCGTGTGCCTTCAGGATATAAACACAGGTTGATACCCATTGCCAATGTTTCTTCCATTTTGGCATAACTTGCTCTTCTACTTGCTTCACTTTTACGGTCTATTAATAAGGCTCCTGTTTTATAGATGATGCCAAAAATAGGAATTTTAGACATTTCAATTTTGCCTAATGTTTTGCTTGGTCCCGGTATCCAAGGTGCAGAAACAGGAATATCCATTAAAGAATTATGATTAATGACAACAACGTAGTTCTCTTTTTTCTTAAAATTATTTTTGCCTTTACGAAAAACCGGACAAAATATTAATGGCATATAAGTTCCCATCCATATCTTAAATGCTTTATGTAATGCATTGGCTCTTTTTGGTTCGGGTAATAATGAAATTAACCAAATAGGAATAACAACTATAAGCATGGTAACAATAAATATTACCATTGCATAGATTGCATAAATAAAACCTAATGTATTCTTTACTACTTTCATTTTATAATAAAATTTTAAATAAACTACTATAAGTAATTAGTTATAAATAACAGTAATTCAATAGCTTATAAAACTAGAGTAAAATCTTATTGCATTAATTGTTTAATTAAAGAATCTTGTGTTATACCTTCTGCCTCTGCTTTGTAATTTCTTAATATACGATGCCTTAAAACTGAATTAGCCATAGCACGCACATTTTCTATATCAGGCGAATACTTTCCATTTAATAATGCATGGCACTTTGCACCTAAAATAAGATATTGAGAAGCACGAGGGCCAGCACCGTAAGCAATATATTGATTGGCAATAGCTGCTGCATTTGTAGTACCTGGTCTTGTTTTTTGCACTAAACCAACTGCATATTCCAAAACATTTGCAGGTACGGGTACTCTCCTTACCAAATCCTGAAAACTAAGAATTTCAGCTCCTGTCATTACTTTAGGTAATTCAACTACATTAGCACTTGTGGTATTTTGTACTATCATTACCTCTTCGGCAAAAGATGGGTAGTCTAATGTAACCTGAAACATAAACCTGTCTAATTGTGCTTCTGGTAATGGGTAAGTACCTTCTTGCTCTATTGGGTTTTGTGTTGCTAATACAAAAAAAGGAGCGGGTAGTTTATGTATTGTACCACCTACTGTAATATTGCGTTCCTGCATTGCCTCAAGTAAAGCAGCTTGGGTTTTTGGTGGTGTACGGTTTATCTCATCTGCAAGTACAATATTGGCAAAAATAGGCCCTTTTATAAAATGGAATTGTCTTTGTTCGTTTAATATTTCTGCCCCTGTAATATCGCTTGGCATTAAGTCTGGCGTAAATTGTATGCGTTTAAATGATAAATCAAGCACATCGGCTATTGTTTTTACTAATAAAGTTTTTGCTAATCCGGGTACACCTACAAGTAGGCTATGTCCGTTACATAAAATAGAAATAATAAGTTTATTTATTACATCCTCTTGTCCTACAATAACCTTACCTATTGCTTTGCTAATTACGTTTGCTTGTTCTTTTAATGCATTGGCTGCTTCAATATCTGTAGCGTATAATTTCATTATTTTTTCGTTTTTTTTGAATTAAAGGTGAAAGTTCTATTATTTTGTCTAAACAAACAAATTCTAAGCCATGACAGACCTAACATTAAGGGAAGCACAACAAAAAACCGATGAGTGGATAAAAACCGTAGGTGTAAGATATTTTAATGAGTTAACAAATTTGGGTATCTTAATGGAAGAGGTAGGGGAGTTATCTAGGCTTATTGTTAGAAAATATGGAGAACAATCGTTTAAAGAAAGTGATAAGAATAGAGATTTAGCCGATGAAATGGCAGATGTATTGTGGGTATTAATTTGTTTAGCTAATCAAACAGGTGTTGACTTAAATGATGCATTTATTAAAAATATGGAAAAAAAAAATGCAAGAGATCTATTACGGCATAAAGAAAATGATAAGTTGAAATAATAAATATACTTATTTTTTTATCTTTTTAAAATAGGCAGTATCAGAATAAAAATTAGGATTATTTAAATTTTCTTTTATCCTTTGCCTTACCTCGTCAGCGTTTTTTAAATGGATTAAGGTGCTGTCTTTCACCAAAGAATATTTTATTTTATTGTTACTTTTGTTAATATCAATTAATTTGCCAAAAAAATAACCTTCGGTAGTATCACAAATATTATTTACATTTAAAAATAAAACATCATTAATTTTTGATACAAAAGCATTCATAGAATCTGTTTTTTGTTCTTTTGAATGTTTTATTAGAATCAGATAGTTGTAATCATCTCTTTTACATACAATATATACATCTTTATCTTTCTTATTCTTAATTTTCCAAGTTCCAAAATAGTTTTTATCAATTTTAATCTGCGGATGTGCATCTATAGGGAATTTAGCCGTATCACAGCTTATTACAAATGATAATAAAAATAAAACTAAATAAATTTTACAGTTTTTCATCTTCATTACTTTTTTATATAAAACTAAACAAAATTCCTGAATTACTATTCTATTCTAAATAATAATTCAGGAATCTTAAATTAGTACATAACAAAAAAATTATTTCTTCATATACATTACTTCTTTTACTAATTTTACTGTTTTAGGTACATCGGGTAAATAGCCGGCAACTAAATTATGTGCATAGTGCATATTTGCATCAGCACTGCAAATGCGGCGTATGGGGGCATCTAAGAAATCAAATGCTTCTTTTTGTGTTCTATAAGTTATTTCGGAAGAAATGCTGCCAAAAGGCCATTGTTCTTCAACGATTACCAGTCTATTTGTCTTTTTTACTGATTCTACAATAGTTTGCCAATCTAAAGGGCGGATGGTTCTTAAATCAATAACCTCGGCATTTATATTTTCTTTTGCAAGTTCTGTAGCGGCATCCATAGCTACTTTCATCATTTTATTATAAGAAACAATGGTTACATCAGTACCTTCTTTTTTTATACTTGCTTTGCCTATTGGTATTAAATAGGTTTCCTCCGGCACTTCGCCCAAATCACCATAGGCAGTTTCTGATTCCATAAAAACAACTGGGTCGGCATCTCTAATTGCAGATTTTAATAAGCCTTTTGCATCATACGGATTAATTGTTGAAATAACTTTTAAACCCGGTACATTGGCATACCAGTTTTCAAAAGCTTGCGAATGTTGGGCTGCTAATTGACCGGCAGAACCATTTGGTCCTCTAAAAACAATAGGACAACTAAATTGCCCGCCACTCATAGATACTATTTTTGCAGCATGGTTTACAATTTGGTCAATAGCCAACTCAGCAAAATTCCAAGTCATAAACTCAATAATAGGTTTTGTATTGTTCATAGCTGCACCCACACCAATAGCAGCAAAACCTAATTCTGATATCGGGGTATCTACAATACGTTTAGGGCCAAATTCTGTTAACATTCCTTGACTTACCTTATAAGCCCCGTTATATTGTGCTACTTCTTCACCCATTAAAAAAACGCTGCTGTCTATACGCATTTCTTCTTCCATTGCTTCTCTTAATGCTTGTCTTAGTGCTATTGTTCGCATTTATAAATATTTATATGTTTTAAGTTTTTAAGTTTTACAATTTTATAGTAACTAAAATAATTTTGTAAAGGTAATACTATCTATTTATTCAGAAGCACGATTAAAAGTAACGATGCTTGTATCATTTGTTTTTCTGAACTGCAATTTTAATTCATTTTCATTTAATGTAATAACTTTCATGCGCCATAAATCTGCATCACCACTTGTTTTTACAACTTCTAAAATTAATGAGCCCTCATCATCAAAATTCCATTTACCTGTTAAATTATATCCATTAAAAAATAATTCTATTGTTCTATCTTTTTTAAAAATAAAATGGGTATTTTTAATTTTATTATTTTCCGTTATTAATGCACTATCATGTTGTAATTGCAAGTATTTTCGTAAACTATCCATGTTTTTTATACCATATAATTTCATGTTGGTAGCATCATCATTATTTTTTCCAATAGTATCTATTAATATTTGGCTTTTTATAAAAAAGCTGTCAATCGTTTTATTTTCACTTTTTGCACCTTTCCAAGTACCTATAATTTTATCTTGATTTTTATTATTACAAGAAATTAAAAATATTAAAATGCTTATTAATGTTATACTTTTTATATTATTCATGAAGTTTATATGTCTTTGTTTATATAAGTATTGTTTTTTATGTCATATAGGCAGTAATTCCCATCTTTCTTACATAATAAAAAACCAATAGCACTGTTTTCAGGTACATTAATTGTAAAATTTACGGGTGGTAAACTATTTTGTTGAAATAATACTTCTATTTTCAAAATTCCCTTATTTAGTTGAGGTATTATGCAATAATTTTTACCAAACCTTGGTATCATTTTAGTATCTTTTTTTACATAAAAAGGTAAATTTTTATCTCCTTGAATATAAACAAAAGATGAATAATTTGCAAATAATTGAATACAATTACAAAATATAATTAAATTAATCAATAAAAATATTTTGTAAATTATTTTCATGAAAATTTTATTTTTTTTAATGTTTAATCAAATTATCTTTTTATGCCAATAGCACTTATTTTGTAATCTACTTCTT